>NZ_CALPCM010000075.1:0-7280 GCF_943193015.1 Hominisplanchenecus murintestinalis | reverse complement strand
TGGGAAGCAGGGAATTTCTCTTCTTCCCTTTTTTCAAGAATAATTCTTATTGTTGCCAATGATAATTATACACTAACTTCCACGTTGCACTATTCGTCTTGCTTTGTGGCTGTTGCAAGCGAACGTTGCATTTCGTCGTTTTGCGGACGTTCGCTTGCAACGTCATCTTTCAGCAGTACATAGGCTTTTTTGTACTTCCCCTGCTGCCCTTTTGGGAACTTACACCGCTTTATTACCGGGGAGAGCTGCCGGAGAGCAGACCTTAGCTCCTCCGGCTTCTCGTACGATATCGTGATTTTAACGCTCATCCTGCCCCCCTAAGTAATATTCTATAAATACCCGCAATTCATCCAGTGTAGCTCTGTCTGCTTCTGCCAGCATTTTTTGAATCTCTTCACGCATTTCCGCTTCGCTCATGCCCGCTCACCCCCTTCCTGCTTCCGTGATGCTTTCACCCCGCTTTCTCTTTCTTCCTTTTCCGCAAGATAATCACGGAGTGAAATATAAATCCGATAAAGAAACCATTCATCATCAGCACTGCATTTCCAAAGAAGTCTAAAAAGCGTTTTCCTCCAAGTCATGCCGCACCGCTTTTCCGGGCAGAATTCCCCTTTTCGTGGGTTTAGGTCTTGCAAAAAGAATATAATCAGATAGCTGCCTTTTCGCTCCCAAATAGTGAATGTATGAAAGTTTATTGATATGCGCCGCTTTAAGGAACT
The DNA here is from genome assembly GCF_943193015.1 of Hominisplanchenecus murintestinalis. Classification (NCBI taxonomy): domain Bacteria; kingdom Bacillati; phylum Bacillota; class Clostridia; order Lachnospirales; family Lachnospiraceae; genus Hominisplanchenecus; species Hominisplanchenecus murintestinalis. Next base: position 6,561 of record NZ_CALPCM010000075.1, on the reverse strand, counting down.
TCTGATTTTCCCGGTCAGCCCATTCCAAATATTTTTCTGCTTTCTGATTGCCCTCCCTTGCCATGCACTTTAGCCGGATGAATAAATTGTCTACCTCTGCAACCATCTTTCTATGCCTTCTCCTGCTCATATCAAGCATAATCACTTTCGGGCAGGTCAGCACCGAATAAGGGATGCCGTTATAACGTGCCACTCTCCGTATTTCATCAGCGGTCAATTCTTCCTCGCCCCGGAATGCCGCCAGTACCAATTCATTTGTTACGTTTGCGAAATATCCAACATACAGACAGCTTTGTTTCTGTACTTCAATCAAGTTTGGGTACTTGTACCCTTCATATAGTCCTGCTCCTTCTTCTCTAAGGAACTGCAAATACCAATCCAAGATAATTTCCTCTACTTTCTTTACAGAGGGCAGGGGAAATGTTATAATCTCCCCATACCCTAATACTTTTTTTGTAACGGTTTTCTGGGTTACTTGCCCCTATCAGAGCGGCTACTCTGGCGGGGCTGTTTTTTTAGTCAGTAGTTACGTTCCCTGTGACACACAAGAAGCTCTGTCTTTCATACGGTGCTATACAGTTGTCTAAGTTCTTCTCCATGCTCTCCAGGTTGTCGTTGATGCAGCTCAGGTTATCGTTAATACCCTCCAATGCATCCACAATCCGGTCAAGCCGGGAAAGCTGCATCATTTTCCAGGCGTTCTCTGAACTGTTGTCTCCCATTCCTGCCAGCTCGCAGAACTCCTTTGCTATATCGGTGTATTTGCTCATGATTCATTCTCCTTTCGTGTCCTATAGATAAACGGATTATTCTGACGAATATGTGTAAAACCCTTGATTTTACTGGGCTTGTCCACACTTATCAATCTGAACAAGTGTGCATTGTGTATGGTATGCTCACATTCCACACTTACTCACTTTGACGAGTGTGTAAAAACATTGATTTTATAAGGTTTTTTGCACACTAATCACATTTAGAAGTTTATCTATAGGGATAACTCTTCTTGTTTCGTTTCTGGCTCTCGTTCCTCGTGTCCTGGTAATACCCATATTGCACGAGACGGGAAAGAATTTGTTTTCTGGCTGATAATTCCAAGTTCCTGTTTCGCCCTCTGTAGTGATGCGTCAGAAATCCTGTTCGCTTTCGCCAGGTTCATAAGCTCCTGAGCAAGCCGCCGTCCCTCCGGCATGTTGTTTACTAAGAATTCTTTTGCGCCTTCTATCGCTGGTGCTGCCTTGGCTCTCCTCTTGTTCCTGATAGCTGTATAATCGTCCATCGACAGCAAATTTTCACCCATATAGACTATACCGCCCCTGTCGGGGTCTATCTCAAACAGAATCGTTTTCCCCTTTTTCTCAAGACTGGACTTTTCATGCGACATGAACTTTGTATCATCTTCGCCTGGAACATTGCCGAGGGCTATATAGCTCCGGCATGAGCCCATGATATCCGTAGAACCTAAAATCCTCGTTATTGCGTCTCCTTTACCATTTTTGTTAAAATGGCAGATAATTACGACCGCTACATCGTATTTCTGCGCAAGTTCTACGATATGTCCCATCTGTTCCCGCGTCTTATTCGGTGCGTTCATATCCACATCGCTACCAATGTACGCCTGAAATGGGTCAAAAATCATTAGGGCGGGCTTGGCGTCCTTCATGTATTCCTCTATTTCCGGGCTGTTAAACAGAAGCTGGGACTTGTTTTCCGTCACTGTATAGATATTCTTCATATCAGCACCACAAATCCTCAGCCGCTTCTTGATTGTGTCCCCGATTCCGTCCTCTGCCGTCAGGTAAATAACCTTTTCCGGCTCATTCCCAAACGGTATGAGGTTGAAAAAGCTCCTCCCCGTGGATACGCACGCTGCCATGTAGCAAAGAAGGTATGTCTTACCTGTACCCGGATATGCAGCGCACAAAGTCAGTTTCCCACGTGGCACATACGGACAGTACAGCCAGCTAACTTCCTCCTCTTCGACATTCTCAAGACAAACCAGAGAAAGCTTCTGTTTTCCGTCTTTTTTACCGCCTGAACCCTTCACAGCTTTTTCTCTTCGTTGAGCTTGAGCAATAAGTTCAAGAGCTGTTCGTCTGTTAGCTTCTGTAAGTCCCTGCGGCTCATTGTTTTCCATTTTTCCGCATCCTCCTTTCTTTGCTCCTCTCTTAGCCATTTTATCAGTTCCCTGTCCTGCGGCCTGTAATGGCTGCAATACTCCAAATCGAATTGCGCATACTCTTCCGGTGTCAGCTCTTTCCGCAAGATGTTGAAAACATCTGCATAGTCCAGAAGGTTGTTGACGCGCCCGAACAGCTCCGGCGTCCATCTCCACGCCTTGACCTCTGCCAGTATGTACCGCAATTCCTCCTGAACCGTCATGTGTCCTCTTTCTCTCCACGGTTCAGATATTCCACCAGCTTCTCCAGGTTCACCAGGTATTTACACCCGGCTCTTACGTATACTATTTTCTTCTGCAAACAAAGCTTACGCAGATAGTCATAGCTAAGCCCTGACTGCGCTGATGCTTCGTTAAGTGTCACCATTGTAGGACAAACCATTAATACATCCCCTTTCTACCTCTTCCCACGCCGCCCCTGGTGGGTTATTCGATGATTTCTGTTACGTCTACGCCGAGAGCGTCAGCTACACGGCCAGCGCATATCGGTGTGACTTTCCTGCTGTTTAAGATTACATTCAGCCTTGCACGGCTCACGCCGTAGGCTTCTGCTAGCCCCATAACTGACATTTTCTTCCTTGCCATGACAAGGTTGATTTTCTCTCTGTCCAGCTTCACGTTACCAACTCCTTTCTCTGTATGCTTGTCCATTAGTTTCCTCTGTACCCGTGCCAAGAACTGGCTGAATGTGGGCTTGTGGCGATTGCCTGTACAAAATAAATAGTTTCCTATTTCTTATTTTCTATAATATCAAATACAAAACCATTTGTCAACAACAGATAAATAGTTTTGTATTTACAAGTAGCATCATTCTATGATATTCTATAGTCATAAAAAGCGAGGTGAGGGTATGGAAACTGCAAAAAAAATAAGAATGTATCGCAAAAAAAGTGGTTTAACCCAAAATCAATTAGCCGAAAAAACCGGGCTTTCCATTGCCACTATTCAGGGCTACGAACAGAATAAATATGAACCCAAAATAGAAACACTCCAAAAAATAGCTGTAGCCTTAGGGGTAAGCATCAATGATTTAAAACCGACACTCCCCCTGAAAGCTGGGGAGCTTATAAAAAAAGAGTTGATAGATGAATTAAAGAAGTTAAACATATCTGTCGAGGGCATTTCAGCACGTGACAGAACAGATGCCGTTATTAAAGCCTTGGAGAAAAAAAAGAGCCTTTTAGCGGCGTATGACTCCATGAATATATCAGGTCAGGACAAAGCTATAGAACAGATGGAACTGCTAACCAAGATACCAGAATACCGCAAAGAGGACAAGCCAGAGTAGCCCGCTGCTGCGCTTCGTCCGTTTTTCGGACGCTCAAACTGATGTTTTGCAGGTGTCCGTTTTTCGGACGGCTGGGGGATGCCCTGAATTGGGGCGCCCATCACATCCATGCAAAACCTAAAAAATAGGTTTCGTGCCAACGAGTCCAAACCTGGCTCCGTTGCCCGCTGCATTGAATCCAAAATTGGCTTCAGTGCTTTGTCCGTTTTTCGGACAAAGCATAAACCACCTCCGTACTTTGGGGTACGGACGTCCCAGGGAACGGATGCCGGATGCGTAAATTATGGAACTGAGGGAAAAATGTCCCTGAAATAACGTCGTGAAACGCGACGCTAAACTCCGGGCCAAAATGCCCCTGAGTATCTAACCGAGGAAAAAACTACTTGGTTTTTCCCATTTTTGGGAAAAAGGCCGCAAAACACAGCCTTAGTAAAACTTAGTATCTGGCCAGCTTATACCTTTAAACCTGCTTATCTTTAAATGAAAGGCTGCAAACACGGCCTTAGAACATTGAAAACATAATATGCTTAACCGGATAGCCGGGGGACGTGCTCCCACCCGTTCCGAGTCTTGCGGAAAGGGGTGGTGTTTATGAGTACATACGAGGAATTTATGATTATCTTGACAGCAGTTAACGTAATCATCGCCGTTCTGAATTATACACATAAAAAATAGCCGTCCTGCCCTGGTAAGCTAACGGCTATTTTTAGTTCAAAGTCTCGCCGGGACGGGTGACGTGCACTCACCTTCCGGCTGTCTTGTTAAGCATATTATAGAACATCGTAAACGCATTTGTCAAATCAAACTTTCTGCACCTTCCCACGCCGCCCCCGGTACAGGAAGAAAGAGAGGTAGGATATGGCATCTATCAGAAAACGGGGGAACTCGTACCAAATCACAGTAAGCAACGGAAGACGGATAGACGGCTCCCAGATTGTGGAGACGGCGACTTTCACGCCAGACCCGAAGAGGACAGAGAAGCAGAACCAGAAGGCACTTGAGAAGTTTGTGTTCGAATTTGAAGAGAAGGTAAAGTCCGGGAAGTTCCTGGACGGAGAAAAGATAACGTTCCAGGCGTTTTCGGACACCTGGCTTTCAGACTATGCGCTGCAGCACTTAGAACCGACAACCATAGACATTTACAAGAAGCTGCTACGCGTGCATATTATCCCGGCCATAGGGAACTTAAAGCTTGCACGCATACAACCAGCGCACTTAAACAAACTCTATAACGCCATGCTACTGGAACGCAAGGACGGCAGGGAGGGCGGTTATTCCCCCACCACAATTAAGAGGGTACACGCCCTTATCAGCAGCATCTTAAACACCGCCGTCAAATGGAACGTAGTATTAGAGAACCTATGTGAGCGCGTCAGCCCACCGAAGCAGAGACGGGATGCGGACAGCATACAGTTTTTCACGCTTGAGGAAACTGGCTTGTTCCTGGCTGCTGTAGACGCTGCACTGGCAGCGGGACGCATACATACACAGCATAAAGTATTCTTCCACCTGGCCCTGTTCTGCGGCCTGCGCCGTGGTGAATTAGTAGCCCTTACATGGGCTGATTTCGACTTTAACCGCTGCACGGTAAGCATTACAAAGAGCACCGGGCTTGTGGACGGGAAACCCTTCACAAAAGCACCTAAAAACAAAACCTCCTCCCGTACCGTATCGGTACCCGAGAGCGTGATGATGCTGGTTCGGAATTACCAGAGGGAGCAATACAGGCTCCGTCTGTCCCTTGGAAGCTACTGGAAGGGCAATAACTACGTGTTCATCCAGGCAGACGGGAAGCAGATGTACCCATCCACACCTTACAGCGTATTTAAGGACGTTATACACAGGCATAACCAAATGGCCAGTGATGCAGAACTGCTCCCGGATATCCCACTGCACGGGTTACGACATACATCAGCGACGCTGTTAATCAGCCAGAACGTGGATATCCGTACCGTGTCCGGCCGGCTTGGACATGCCCAGACCAGCACCACCATGAACATATACAGCCACCAGCTCCAGAGCATGGATGAAAAAGCAGCAAACACACTGGAAAGCCTTTTGCACCCGGTAAAATCAAAGATTTGTTAGTCAAATGTTAGTCAACACGGAAAAAGCACCCTCAACACGAGAGTGCTTTTCTTCTTGAAACCCGCTTATTTACTGGACTTTTTAGTGAGACATCGGGGATTCGAACCCCGGACAACTTGATTAAAAGTCAAGTGCTCTACCAACTGAGCTAATATCCCACAAAATGCCTGGTTCCGGAATCGAACCAGAGACACGAGGATTTTCAGTCCTCTGCTCTACCAACTGAGCTAACCAGGCATAAATTGCGGGGGCAGGATTTGAACCTACGACCTTCGGGTTATGAGCCCGACGAGCTTCCAGACTGCTCCACCCCGCGCTAATTATAAAATTTTCAATGAATCAATGATCCAAATGGATGGAGGTGGATTCGAACCACCGAAGCAATTTGCAGCAGATTTACAGTCTGTCCCCTTTGGCCACTCGGGAATCCATCCATATTTCTAGTACTAAGCCGATGATCGGACTCGAACCGATAACCTGCTGATTACAAATCAGCTGCTCTGCCAATTGAGCCACATCGGCACATTGTAGTACTAAATGGGACCTATAGGGCTCGAACCTATGACCCTCTGCTTGTAAGGCAGATGCTCTCCCAGCTGAGCTAAGATCCCATATCTATTAAATTGTCTCATATCTTTCGATATGAACGACCCAGATCGGACTCGAACCGACGACCTTCGCCGTGACAGGGCGACGCTCTAACCAACTGAGCCACTGGGCCATTTTTCCAAGGGTATGCACCCTCAAAACCACATACAGTATAACATATTCTTTAAGACATTTCAACCGGAAAACCATCTTGACTTGATCTCTTTTCTTCTGGTCGTTTCCTTCCGCTTCTTTAACAGAAGTTTGAAGTCGCTCTGCTCCTTCGAACAACCAGACTACTAAGATTCATGCTGCGCCCCCAGGCTTGCATTCATCAAGTATTCTGGTCAAGCCTTCGACCTATTAGTAGCAGTCAGCTCCATGCATTGCTGCACTTCCACCCCTGCCCTATCAACCTCGT
>NZ_CALPCM010000074.1:0-7299 GCF_943193015.1 Hominisplanchenecus murintestinalis | reverse complement strand
CATTGATAAATGCTCATGTACGGTAAAGAAGCAAGCAACCGAAAACAAGAGATAGACCGCCAGCACCACACTATTCCGAACCAAAGAAACCAAAGACCAAAAGACAAGCACCGTGGAAATGTGTATAACTTGCTATTCCGTCATGGAAAAGTCCGTTCACAGAACATGGAAAAGCTAAAGTGCAGCTTTCCCACATTCTGCAAACAGACTTTCCCACAACTCCATAAGACAGCAAGTTATGCACATTACGCACAGTGCCGACTACTACGGAATCCCTCCCTGTCTTTCATATCTTTTTAAAAATTCTTAAATTTTCATTAGAGTATTGCATTGTCACCTACAAAGTGTTAAGATATATACATACCCACAAGATGTTAAGATAAAAGGAGGACAAAATGGCACAGCAAATTTCTGAATCCGAATTGGTACTAATGAAAATCATCTGGAAGAATGGAGGGGCAGCTTTATACTCCCTCATCATGGAGGAATTGGAAAAAGACAAGAACGAATGGAAGAACAACACCGTACTCACGCTGCTTTCCCGATTAGGCGAAAAAAAGTTCTTGAAAGTCAAAAAAATCGGCAGGAAGAATGAGTATGTGGCTACGGTAACAGAAACAGAATACCAGACCATGCAGACCCACAGCTTTCTTGATAAAGTCTACGGCGGGAATGTGAAAAACTTAGTATCAACCTTGTTGCGGCAGGATATTCTTTCGGCAGACGAATTGAAAGAGATTGAAACATTTTGGAGAAAAGAAAATGAATGAATTTATGAAAATATTATTGTCGCTGTCTGTTTCCGGCGCACTGTTACTGCTTCTTATTCTGGGATTGAAGCCGCTGTATAAAAACAGGTTCAGCAAGCGTTGGCAGCATTATATCTGGATAGTCGTTGCTTTGCGGTTTTTGCTTCCCTTTACTCCCGATAATGCGATTGTTGGAAGCCTGTTTGAAAAAATCGACACAGTAGCAATAACGAATGAAATTCCTACAAGCCCCAATATACCCGTTCCCGCAGATACGGGTAACAACAATGCAGAGCCGATACAGACAAACCGGGAAATAAACGCCGCTGCCATGCGTGAACCAATTAACAAATATGTCTGCCTGTTTTTTATCTGGTCAGCATTGGCACTGATTTTATTTGTCCGTAAGATAACAGTTTATCAAGGATTTATCCAATACATCAAAGCGGGAAATAAAGAGGTATCGGATATAAAAATCTTGAATCTGCTATCTGATTGTGAAGAAAAACTGAATATCAAGACAAGGGTTGAATTATCCCGTAATTCTCTAATTGCTTCTCCTATGCTGATTGGTTTCTTTCGACCAAGAATCATTTTGCCGATTAGCGAATTGGAAGATAGAGAGTTGTCTTATATCTTTGTGCATGAGCTGATTCACTACAAGCAGAGGGATATGTTTTATAAATGGCTGATACAGATTGTTGTGTGCGTCCATTGGTTCAATCCTTTTGTATATCTACTGGAAAAGGAAGTGAATAAATCCTGTGAATTGTCATGTGATGAAAAAGTTATATCTGTACTTGACGATACCGCAAGACGTGAGTATGGAGATACACTAATTTCCTTTTTGAAGTCAAACAATCTCTACAAAAGTTCTTTAGCTTCCGTCACTTTGACAGAGGGAGCAGAACAGTTAAAAGAAAGGTTAGATGCTATTATGAATTTCAAGAGTAAGACGAAAACAATTCGGGTTTTGACTGTTATATTAACTCTTTTTATTTTATCTGGTGCGGTTTTTATCGGTGGTTATTCCGTTTCTGCTGCTACCGATTCTAAAGAAACAAGTAAATCGTCAATACCAGAAAAAAAAGGCAATGGGAAAAGCACGTATATTTATGATGAAAATTTAGGGTATGGCTGGTATTTAGACGATGAAAATTTAGATAATAATGATTTGGAAAATGCTAATTCCTACCAATATTCTTATACGCAAAATGGATATTATTGCAATTCTTATATTATTGAAATGGGTTGGAACTTATACGCTAAAAATCAAGATTATTATGGTGCAACAGAAATTGTCTTTGAGGACGAATCAAAAATGACAGTATATTTTTCTGATTCGGTAAAAGATTATCTGAATGACAGAGAAGCTATTTCGGCAATAGAAGAATTGATTTATTCTCTGAAAAACACAGATATTAGTCCGGCAATAGAAATGCCTTTGATTATAAGTATAATGCCTGTTGCAGCTGATGATATACCAGTTTTGACGGAACAATATTTTCAAAATGAGGACTTAATTAGATTTTCCGCACTCTTTTCAGTATTAGACGAAACAGCTCAAAAAGATTATTACAAGAAAGCATATGACGCTGATAAAATTGCACTGTTTTCAACCATTATACAAGATATGGACACAAATTTGGTTTTACAGTATGTAGATAAATCAGAACAGGATAACAAAACAAACTTCTTTGCCGTGCTTTCAAATTATATGCCATTAAGTGACTTAAAACGCCATGTCGAAAAATACTATGAAAATAATAATATTGCCCGCTTTACAATTTTGCTTGATTGCATGACAAAGGAAGAAAAACAGGAATGGCTGAAAAGAGCGCAGACAGATAGGAAAACTAACTTTGTCGCTGTCTTATCTAATGAATTGCTTGATTAAAAAACTATTACGGTTTAACGAGGGGCAGCCGCCTATAACAAAGCTGCCTCTTGCAAAATAAAGGAACCTATCAACATTGTTTCCCATGTGGGAGAAAGGGGGAATCATCTATGCCTTACACAGAAGCATACAGAGAACATATCATGTATACTTTCAATGGCTATTGCAAGACCGTCATACGCTTTGCGGCTATCAACGCATGGCGTGACAGGAGCAGGCGGCGGCAAAAAGAAATATCCCTTGAATACCTCACTGAAGAAAAGTTTTACCCTTTAGGCACAACAGACGAATATTTTGAAGCACCTTATGAAGAATACCCCGTTACGATATGCGGTCAGACAGTTATCCTCACCAATGGGGAGCTTGCCGCCGCCCTGTTATCTCTGCCGGAGAAGAACCGGGAAATCATTTTCCTTTACTTTTTCGGGCATTACACACAGCAGGAAATCGGGGAAATGTACGGACGCTGCCGGAGTACGACCGGGTATCAAATTCGCAGGACTTTACAGCTCCTGCACAAAGAAATGGAGGTGCTTTCACATGGGGAATCCGAACCTTTTACCCTATGAAACGATTGTCCGGGCGACCAGCGGAGAGCCGGAAGCCGTGGACGAGGTTTTACGGCATTATAGCAAGCGAATCCGAATCGCCGCCATTGAAAACGGGCATATCGACAGGGATACCGAGGACAGTATAAAATCCCGGCTTGTTGCCGCCCTGTTTAAGTTCCGTTTTGATGAACAGGAAGTATAAGAAATCGCTTTCACTTTTTGCTTAATGGATATATAATAAAGTCAATGGCAAATTATGACTTTTTAAGAGGTGTGCAGATGAAAGACTATATAACAAATCGGGTACATGAATTGTACTGGGAAGAAGATATAAATTGTGCAAAGACAACGCTTATCTGTCTAAGCGAATTATTTGAAATTGCTATTGAACCGCAGGTAATTTGTTCTGCCGTTGGATTACATGGTGCAGGCGGGTACAGAGCGCAATGTGGTCTAGTCGAAGGTACGCTTATGTTTGTAGGGATTTATTTTCATATATTGGGAAAAACAGAATCCGAAATCGTATCTGCGTGTTATGATTTTGCATCTGCTTTTGATAAAGCATTTGGTTCGCTAAGATGTTTAGAATTACGTCCAGCAGGTTTTTCAGAAAGCAATCCACCGCATATGTGTGAAAATTTAACTTGCAGAGCAATCGAATTTGCATATCAGCATATTTTAGAATTATCGAAACTTTAAACAGTACCAGTTTGTAGAACAGTGGATATAAAACTAAATAACCGCCGCTATATAACGGCACACCAAGACAGGAAATCAAGAAAAGGTTTCCTGTTTTTTTGCGCCTATTTTTGGCATTTTCAAAAATCGCCAGTATTATGCCGTGCAAAGGGGGATAAAAAGAATTTCCCTCTCCCGTTTGGCAAATCCGCAAGCTGTCCGTGGAGGACGGGCGAGAAGAAATTTTACAAATTCCCGCCTATTCGAGCTTGCGTGGTGTTGTAAGTAATGAGGGGGATTTTCTGCAAATCAACGTCTATTTTGCTTTTTGCTGGTTTGTAGGTATTAGCGGGAGAAATATCGCCGCTGCTTTGGCAAAATCCCCGCTTGCGGCACTAAAGGTATTGACGGAAGCCCACACAGAGGAAACCGCTACTTTTTAAGAGCAAGATTCTACCACAGTACCAAATTTCGCCTATCGGCTCATTTTGTCCTATGGGAATCTTGTTGGGGTTGCCACCCCAAGCCCGCCTTTTGCGGCTTGCGCCGCTTGAAAAATCCCTCAAAAATTTTTTTCGGATTTTTCAAAAAACACTTCCGCTTATGCCCTGTTTTTCTCCTATTGGTGAGAGGGCAAAACATAAAAAGAAAGGAGTTAAAGCCCATGAGAAAATACAACACGCCCCACCGCCACCGGGTAATCAAGACACGCTTGACCGAGGAAGAATACGCCGAGTTTTCCGAGCGTGTCACCCTCTGTAAAATGAGCCAAGCCGAGTTTATCCGGCAAGCCCTTATCAAGTCAAGCATACGCCCGGTTATCACCGTTTCCCTGGTCAATGATGAACTGCTCTCTGCCGTTGGGAAGCTAACCGCCGAGTACGGGAAAATCGGCGGCAACCTTAATCAGATTGCCCGCTGTCTGAATGAGTACGGCGCACCCTATAACACCCTCTCCCAAGAGGTACGAGCCGCCGTAGCGGAGCTTGCCGCCTTGAAGTTTGAAGTCTTGCAGAAAGTAGGTGAAGCCGTTGGCAACATTCAAACATATCAGCTCTAAAAATGCCGATTACGGGGCGGCTGAACAGTACCTAACTTTTGAGCATGACGAGTTTACCATGAAGCCCACGCTTGATAAAAATGGGCGGCTTGTTCTCCGTGACGATTACCGCATTTCCTCTTTGAATTGCGGTGATGAAGATTTTGCAATCGCCTGTATGCGCTCCAATCTGAAATACAGCAAGAGCCAAAAACGGGAGGACGTAAAGAGCCACCATTACATTATCAGTTTTGACCCCCGTGACGCACCCGACAACGGCTTGACGGTTGACCGGGCGCAACAGTTAGGCGAGCAGTTTTGTAAAGAACATTTTCCCGGACACCAAGCCCTTGTATGCACCCACCCAGACGGGCATAACCACAGCGGCAACATTCATGTGCATATTGTCATAAACAGCTTGCGGATTGCGGAAGTGCCGCTACTGCCGTACATGGAAAGACCAGCCGACACAAGGGAGGGCTGCAAGCACCGCTGTACGGACGCAGCTATGGAATATTTCAAAGCGGAAGTCATGGAAATGTGCCACCGGGAAAACCTCTATCAGATTGACTTGCTGAACGGGAGCAAGAACCGAGTTACCGAGCGTGAGTATTGGGCGAAGCGGAAAGGACAAGCCGCACTGGATAAGGAGAACGCTTCCCAAGCCGCCACGGGAGAGCCGCCCAAACAGACCAAGTTTGAAACCGACAAGGAGAAGCTGCGGCGCACAATCCGAGCCGCCCTGTCCTCTGCCGTTTCCTTTGAGGATTTTTCCGGGAAGCTGCTACAACAGGGCGTGACCGTCAAGGAGAGCCGGGGGAGGTTGAGTTATCTCACGCCGGACAGGACGAAGCCAATCACCGCCCGGAAGTTGGGTGATGATTTTGACCGTGCCGCCGTACTGGAAGCACTCACCCTAAACGCACAGAACGCCGCTAAAGCCGCCGAAAAGCCCGCACCCAAGCAGGAATACCCACACAGCATAAAAGACCGTTTACAGCGTAATAAAGCCGCGATAAACGCCCCGAAGAATGACGGAGTACAGCGCATGGTAGATATAGCCGCCAAGAGAGCCGAGGGAAAGGGGAAAGGCTACGAGAAATGGGCGACCTTGCACAACCTAAAGCAAATGGCGGCGACCATGAGCATTTACGAGGAATCCGGCTTTTCTTCCCCGGAAGAACTGGAAGCCGCCCTTGCTGCCACCAGTACAGAACTGCATGAAACCACTGGGAAACTGAAAGCCGTGGAAAGCACTTTGCGGGAGAAAAAAGACCTGCAAAAACAGCTATTAGCCTACATCAAGACCAAGCCAGCCCGTGACGGATTGCGGGTGCAGAAAACGGAGAAAGCCCGGAGAGCCTACCGGGAGCAGCACGAAAGCGAGTTTATCATTTCCGAATCTGCCGCCCGGTATTTCAAGGCACAGGGAATCTCCAAGCTGCCAGCGTCCAAAGCCCTACAAGCAGAGATTGAGCAGCTTACAGGGGAGAAAAACAGCCTTTACAACGAGTACCGGGAGAAGAAAGAGAACGTCCGGGAATTGCAGACCGTGAAAAGCAATCTTGACAAAATCTTGCGCCGTGAGCCGGGACGGGGAAAGGGGCGGGAAAATGAACGGTAAACGCCCATACATGGACTACCAGCAACACAGAGCCGCCCGCCGCCTTGTGCATGAGTGCTGCAACTATGATAACGGCAACTGTATCTTGCTGGATAACGGCGAGCCTTGCGTATGCGTCCAGAGTATCAGCTATTCGCTTATATGCCGCTGGTTTCGGATAGCCGTACTGCCGCTGGACGGGAAACTGGAAGCCGCCCTTTTTCACCGGGCAGACAGGAAACGCTGTACCGAGTGCGGCGGGTATTTTCTCCCCAAGTCAATTTTGCATTATTATGATATGTAAAAATTGCCATTACGCAGGCGCTTTCCCGGGCAATCTGCCCGGAAAAGCAAAACATCTGCCGGCTATTGCTCTTCCAATGGAATCGGTATTACTATCGGACGTATCTTTGGAATACACAATTCATCCCCAATCTGTAGATTATACACATTGATATATGGGTTCGCAAACAACAGCGCTGAAACTGTCACTCCATATTTTTTACCCAATTTATAAAGGGTATCCCCTTTTTCTATTACATGAATGAAGCCTCTGCAGCATTTGCATCTTTCCTCCATATTTAAACTCTCCTTTCATCCTCTTACTTTTATTCATATGCAAGAGTTCCGTTGCTGTTCATACGCTGTTACCCGCCTTTTTGCATGACATCTGAACAAATACCAGCCCTTGAACAGAGAGCAGTTGTAACAGTTCAGCCCAGGACTTTGCACTTGCTGCAAAGTCCGTGAGAATGCGTAAATTCAGCCGGAGAATCCAGCCC
>NZ_CALPCM010000073.1:0-7322 GCF_943193015.1 Hominisplanchenecus murintestinalis | reverse complement strand
TGAATGTTGTCCCATGAAATATGCTCCTCCTTACAGCGACAGTTTTATTATTTTGTCTGTCTACTATAAGGGGAGCATATCATTGCTCACTTGTTCATCGGCTCCGCCTCTATGTGTCTGGCTCTATGATGACTGCTGTATGTAAATTTTTCACTTCAATTAGCGTTTTCTTCTTACACTTTGGACAGTAGAGAGGATAATTTTTCAAAACCGTATCTTTCCGCATTTTGTCACGAGTTTTATTACCACATATAGGACATAATATCCATTCACATTTTTTCATAAATTCACTCCACTAAAAATAATTTTCTTTTTTTGCAATTCCTTTGCTTAAATACATTTTTTTAAAAATGAAAAATACCACAAATAAACTAATACTTTGCTGCCCCCAGTCAAAAATACCTGTAAGAACTGCATTTTGAGGAAGTAACTTTACTAAAACAATAGACAACATCATCACCAATATCGGATTAACCCAAATAAACCACTTTGCAGTAGACCACACGCCTTTTATAGCTGCAATAAACATAACAAATGACAGCATTGCAAATCCTACCGCTGCTAATGCAGAAACAAATATAAATGTAAAAAAGAACTCTTCACTAATTTGTTTTGCACATATTACGTTATAATTTGTCAATCTATTGTATAACCATGCAGTAATTGCAAATACGCAATGATACAATGTCCCTACAGCAACAAATACAAATGATGATATTAAAAATATTTTCCTATATAATGTATTCCATTTTTCCATTAATAAATAAATAGCAAAAAATCCCCAAAATATTAGTAATAGCGCAACTACCCCGCATATACCGCCAAAAACAAATCTTATGGCATTTACTTCAGACCATTCCTCAGAAAACGCAGGGAAAAACTTTGCCATTCCTTTTGAACCAGATGGATTAAAACAGCCTAAAAGCATATCACCGACAAAACATATTATTGAACCAATGATTGCAATCTTAAAATACATAGCCAGTGTCTTATCTTTATATTCCTTTTGTAATTTATTCTTTTTCATAATTTATTCTCCATAAAAATCAAAGTCATCCATAATCATTTTCCATCCACTGTCAAAAAATTGAGAAACAACTTCCAAACAACTTTCTGCTTCTTCCTTTGAATACCCATTTTGAATAACTTGTTTATAAACAGAAAATTGTGCAACAATAATTAATTCCAGCGCTTTTTTATTGATACTATCTCCCAAAAAACTATAATAAAATTGTTGTGCTTCTGTTATAATTCGCTGAATCGTTTGCTCAAACCAATTTTCTACAGAACTGCCTTTACTGCAATTTAAAAGCAAAATGCAGGCATCATAGTTTGAATACATTAGACTCAAAATATTTTGTGTTTCAAGATGCACAATTTGAACATATTTATCAATGCTTTTATTTTCAATAGCTGTATAGAATAGTGGCATTAAATAAGTGAATTGCTCATCAAATTTTTTACAAACATCAGAAACAAGGCTGCAAAATAATTCATCCTTATTTTTATAGCGAGTATAAAGTGCTCCTGTAGTAATGCCTGCTTTTTGAGCAATTCTCCGTAAAGATGCTTTTGTAAATCCCTCTTTTAAAAATTCTTTATTCGCAGCATTTATAATTTTTTTATCAAGTTCAAAATTTCTAATCGCCATATTCCCTCCAATAACAATGTTATTGATAACAATGTTATTATACTTGAAATTTTTTAATTTGTCAAATGAAAAGATAAAGTGATAACTGCAATTTCACAATGCTGCTACTGCTACGGAATTCATTGCATACTTCATATCTTTTTATATCCAAATCTGAAAGATACCTATCCGATATCGCTCCGTATCCCATCCCGTCATGAATATGAAGTTCTATTGCTTCAATCTTCTCTTCAATTGTAAATTCCTTTTTGCCCATAAAATCACTCCCCATAGTGTAGTCTCGAAATTTTTGTTTTTTCGAGCGTCTACTCTATGGGGAGCATATCAACCCTCTGCCGCCTGTCTGTTATGCGTAGATTATTTCCTCATTCACAATCTCCATTGCACAAGCCCTTATGTTATTCATTCTTCCTGTCCATTCTAACGCATTTTCAGCCTTTAGCTGTTCCGTTATGCCTTGTGCCTGTTTCATGCCCTCTACGAGCCATTCCAAGCGTTCCTGCGCCTGCCTGTCAATGTCGGCAAGGTATGTATTCAGCCTGCCGCTTGTGAGAAGATTGGTGTATGTAACCTTACGGTACTGTTTCAGATAGTCCAAGTGCCGCTGTCCCCATGTGCCTATCAGCTGTTCTTCTTCGGCTGGTAAAGCTATACATGGAATTAGATAATCTCCCTGCTTTTCGTATCTGCCGCCCATTTCCTCAAAAAATGATTTTGCCATTTTGTAATTCCTCCAAATAAGATTATTCTCTCCACCTTATTATGTCTGCTGTCTTAAACACAATTTTAAGTTTTCTCCTTATCTGGGTTCATACATATACTACATATCTTTAAATACTGGAATCTTTATCGTTCAAAAAGCAAGCATTACACTGGCTGCAATTCTTTTTCCAATTCAAGCACCTGTTCCAGAGTGAGTCCAGAATACATTGCAACTTTTTCCAATAGCAAATCTCCATCTTCTATCATCCTCATTGCTACAGAGATTGCTCTTTTTCTATCTCCCTCATCATATCCCTGTTCATATTTTTCCTGATAATTCATCTGCAAAGTCATATAATCCAGCCTCCATTTCTCATTTTTTCTGACAGACTGTACTGCCTCATCTAATTCTCTGGTAAAGTCATCCTCCGGTTCTTTACCGTCAATAAAATCAAGTAACTTTTTCATTTCCAGCGTAACATCGTCCATAGTACCCTTCGTATTTAAAATAATCTTCGTTGTATCATCTCCAAGACCTAAATCCAGATTTTGAATACAACGATTTTCAAAGGTGTAAATGTGCCGCCCTTCGCCAAACAAATCAAAGGTACATACAAAAATGACAAAACTGCGTTTCAAATTTTTGTAATTGTCCCCTTTTTCCAAGATATTCAAATCTATCATCCCTTGATAATATCTTGTTCTCTTGGGAGCATTTCTATTCTCTGTTGTCTGCATTTCAATATTATAAACGGTTTCTTTTCCATCCTCCACATAGATATCCAAGCGTACACTTTTTGCATCCGCAGAAATATCTATTGTCTCCTGCGACTTCGGATATTCAATACGGGATATCTGGATGCCAAATATCCGTTCTAAAAAGGTTTGCAAAACTTCGGATTTCTCATGATAACACTAAACATGAAATCATCCTTGATTTGCAATTCCTCAAAAGCTTCTTCCATAATAATAATTCCCCCTTTCTTTACCTCTATTATAATATGTGTCTGTGGGGTTGACACGGATAGATTTTTGCCAATCCGTAAGTCCGTAAGTTAATTATTTTTTCCCATAATATCATCTTCCTTTTCTCCTTATTATCTTGATTCTTGTCCTTGTAGAAAATTTTTTCGCGTCATTTGATGTTTCCTCATTGACAAAACTATCAATTATCTTATTCTCCTCTTTGGTGATAACCACCTTAACCGTATAATTAAATCCAGAGGATCTTCATTTATGAAGAAAATCCGGTAATGTCAGTCATGTATTCATTTACAATATCCCGTCCGCGTAATTTATATAATACAAGCAAAGCATTAATTTTATCCTCATCCTGCAAATCCACATTCTGAATCAGTTCAGCCGAAAAACTCTTTATCTGCTTTTTCATTTTATCCAGTAATTCCGGAGTTATTATTTTCATTCCCTGTACCTGAGTTGCAAGAGAATCCAAAACAGATGATGGATGTATTATAACAGGTACACATTGATATCCATTTCCATATTCCGCTTTAAACCAGCGTTCAGAACCACCTAATTGATTACAGTAGTCTTTTGAAATAGTTTCACATACAGCACCACTTTTGCATTCAATAACCAAATACTTATTATCTCCTATTGCCCATAAATTGTCTGGTCCTTTACCAGAAGTTGCCTTATCTGGACGGGATGAATCAAAGCCCAATATCTCACCTGCTTCCATCAATGCCCTCTCAAACTCGTTTGCATCCGGCGAAAAAGACAGCATATCAAGGACTGAATTGATATGTATAATACATTCATTAGGATTATCACTAACATTAACAAAATATTCTTTTACACCTTTCGCCTGTTCCTTACTGTTTAATGATTTATCATATTGAATCCCCTCCATAGGAATAAGCACTCCTCCGTTGAGTTTTCTTGCCGACAGAAGTATTTGTTGAGCTTTTATCTTATCGTAAAAATTAGTATATTCTGCCTTTATCTGCATCAAGTAACCGCAATTTTTTTCATCTAGTTCATTGTTGGCCGCATTGCTAATTTCACCAGCAGCATTCTTCCACTGACAGCAGCATGCAAATTCAAAAGCTAATCTTAATGCCACTGTAGTATCACTAATACTCGAAACTGTTTCATAAACAATATTCGAAAGACGTTCTCTACTTTTCTGTATCCATTCAATTTGTCTATTCAATGAGAAATTTGCTAACGCAAATATCTCATCAATAGATGGCGTAGAGTTTTCCTGCATAAGCAAATCACACAACTCCTTGGAAAGCTGATACTGCTCCATTGTAGCCTTACTAAAAAACGATGATCCCTTATTTCGCAACAAAACATCTGCTAATTTACTTCCCATTAAAACAATACAGCATGAATCACTATTTGAGCGAACACCTCTGCCCATTCCTTGTTCTATTCTTTGCATTTGCTCCCGTAGCAACAGAGTGCTTCCCGGATTTATGCTTTGTACATACTTATCATACTCACTCCGAAGTGGTGGCAAGCCATCAATCACAAGCAATCTACAGGCATCATCCGGTAAATCAATGCCATCATATCTATTAACTAATATTACAAGCCCCACATGCCTTTGTTTGAGTTCTTTTACTATTTTTTCAATATTTTCTTTATCAATTATATTCTTTTCTGTACCATCCCAGAATTTCCCTCGTTCTCTTGATGATACTATAATCAAAACATTATATCGTTCAGACAACAATACTATTTTTTCTTTAATTTCATCATCTGTTATGTTGCTATTCAAATGCTGTGGAAAAAGAATAAGTCTATCACCTATATCATTTGCCTTATCAGGTGTAATAATATTGGTAACGTCATCTTTTTTTAATCCTAATGCTGACACAAAAATACTATCATCCGCAAGAGTTGCACTCATATAGATTCTTCTTGTAGCATTATCAAAACTTTTTATCTTGGAAATAGGGATACCTTTAGGTGATATTTCTATTGATTGTGCAGTTACCGTACAATTACAAAGAGCAAAACAATCTGCAAGCAAAGGCAGATTAAAAAATACAAACTGGTTGTCTTCTTCAGTATTCTCATACTGTCTCAAAAGTCGGTAAATCTCTGTTTGTTTATCCTGCCAAATCCAAAAAGGGAGCAGTGCATTCTTCTTTGGATCCTGCATTTCAACAATATTTATATATGCAGTTTCGTCATAAGTTCTCCATGCATCAGCAAACAGATCTATTATTTGGGAATACAATTCATGTCTATAAGGTATGTGCAGAGAAAACTGGGACGTTATAGTATCCATACATGCATGAATATCATCAATCAAAATACTACCTATAGGATAATTAGGATTTGAATTACGCATTCCGAAGACGCTTCTACCATTAACTAATTTATGAATCGGAATTACCAGAATCGCTCTATTTTCTGTGTAATTATAATCATCCTGATCTGAGACTGCAAGAATACCCAATTTCTTGGCTTCATTACAGACTTGTACTGCCAAATACTTGTCTGGAACAACATACACAGCTGGTCCTTTTCCCTCATTCAGACAACTTTGCAAAATCATCAATCCAACAACTGTTTTTCCACTTCCAGTATTCATTTTAATAACAGCATTCTTTTGCTCACGTTTTTCAAACCACTTTTTCCACACCTCAGATTGAACATCACGAGGATACTCATATTGCCTGTCTCTAGCAGGCAACGACATAAAAATCTCGCGCGGATCAATAGCTTTACTCTTTGAAGTGCCACTTAATTTTGAAAGTAAATCCATCATTATAATTCCTCCTGTTTTTTAACTCTGAAACTTTACTATAGCACCATAACTGTAATAATGTTAGTGACACAATGTTTCACATTGGCCATTTATTCAAATCAGCAAATTCTAAATAATTTCTGTTTTTTAAAAATCATCATTACAATGACTCAGTAAAATAGATACAACCTTCACATTTCATCCATCGTCATAATAGTTCCCACATTCATTTTCGTTCTATTTTCTATTCAACATTTATATTTTTATATTATAAGCTTTTATCTAATTATTTACAATAAGAAAATTATAAATAATAGACCCTGCATTAAAATTCAATTTCTTATCAATACTCTTTGTTAGTATCCGCGTTTCCAATTATTAATCAGGCTGCTACAACTTTGTTATAACAGCCCTTTTTTAACCCGAGTACTTATCAATTACAAGAGTTCATTAAGAAGATTCATGCATTTAATCTTTTGCTGCATATTTGCCTTTCCATATACATTGAGAGTAAATGAAACATTTTTATGACCAAGTATTTCTGATAAAGATTTTATATCAAAATCAGAAATTTCAATAGCTCGCACTGCGAAAGTATGTCTTAATTCATGGAAACATATTTTAGGCATGTCATATCGCTTTAAGAATCTTGTAAAATATTGGCGATAGGTTCTTGGTTCTGTCGGCTTTCTCTTTCCTGTCAAATAATAATCATTGGGATTATCAGTATAATACTTCATAATGACATTTGCTAATAATGAGGGGATAGGTATTATTCTTTCAGATGAAGTTGACTTAGGCGGTCCGATATGAACATATGATTGTTTACTTTTCTTGTCATATATTCTTTGAACCGTCTTATTAACAGATATTGTCTTATCTGAAAGAGAAATGTCTTTCATCTGTAATCCACATAGCTCGCCAATACGTAAACCAGTAAAAAGAGCAATCAGAATCCCGGTGGACTTACGATTCATATGCATATATATACACTGAATCAGCTTTTGCTCATCGTCTTTATTTAGAGAAATAACCCTATGTGATGAGTTATCCTTCGGATATTCAATCAACTCCCAATTAAGCAACGGAATTACTTTCTGCTTATAAGCATACTCCATAGCTAATCGAAGAACCAAAATAATATCACGAACAGTTTTTACCGTTAAACCTCCCTATTTAGTCAAGTCTTTTTTCCTTATTTTTCAAGGATTTTTTAGTTACATATCTCAGATGAATGAGCCA
>NZ_CALPCM010000072.1:0-7340 GCF_943193015.1 Hominisplanchenecus murintestinalis | reverse complement strand
AGTAGCAAAAATCTACTCTCTACTATTATGGGGCAACAAATGGGGCTATTCAAGCCGCCCAACATTTAGGCGCTTACGGTATTTCTTCTATATATAAAATGTGCATTAAAAAAGGACTACGGTATTTTGCCGTAATCCCTTTATATGTTCATTTGTTTCTAAGTTTCTCAATTTCTTGTTCTATATTTTTTATTTCTCGTTCTAATGCTTTTATTTCTGTCTCTTTATCAAATATTGATTTTTGATAAACCTGTATTTTTTCATTAACTTCTTGCAGTTCGTTCCTTAATTTTTCTATTTGGGGTTTTATTTCCTCAATTTCTTCTTCTGCTTTTTTCTTCCCAAAAATCTTTTTTCCCAATTTCTCTATACGATTCTGCTTTTCATCAATCCCTCTCTGAATATCCTCTTTTTTATCATCAAATGGACGTTTCTCCGTTTCAGCAGAAACTTTTTCTTTTATCATTTTCTGAATTTTTTTCCTAATTTCTGCAATACTTTCTTGCTTCTTTTTGGTTTCTGCAAATTCCTCTGGATGAGATTCCCAATATTTCTTATCCTCAATTTCTTGTTCCTTTTTTCTCTTGGCATCTCTTTGTTGGTCGCGTTTTTTTATAAAATTCTGCTTGTACTGCCAACCATTATGATTTTTTTCCCAATCATCTAAAGCAAGTTGCCAACCATGTTCATCCAACATATCAACAACCGATAACGGTAATCCTTTTAACAAAACATTATATATATCCCAGTTTTGATTGATATAATCTTCTCCCGGACTTAAAAAGAAATCTGTATATCTCTTTATACACTTAACCCACATATCATTAAATGCTTGCGCTAACTGTTTAGTCAGACCTCTATACTCCATATTATTATAGATTACATTTTCATCTAACATTTCTTTTATCCTAGAACTATGCAGTCCTTGTAATCCTGCAATAACCTTATATACATAATCTTGTTCCATCATCTGTCCCAAAAAAGTTCCGGCATCTAATTGTCCACTTTGAACTAAACCATTTCCCATATCAAATAATTCTTTAAAACCAGAATAATTCGCAAATAACTTCTCTCCCTCCTTACACATCCTATATCCCATTTGCAAAATATAAGTATATACTTCTCTTTCAACTAAATCTCTGTCATTGTCTGAAACACTTTCCAAAATGTCTTTAATTAAATCTGAGAGTTCTTGGCATAATTTATCTTGCTTTACTGTTATATTCCCAGCACGTTCTCCGTCTTCACGCAGATACTCCCATGAAATTGTCTGCGCATCAATAACTAAATTATATTTTTTCATCTTTGCAAGTTTTACTTCAATATTATTTAAAGCAGTTGACGCTATTCCTTCAAACTTTGTTCCGCACTTCTGGCAGAACATCATATCATCTTCCATAGGATTTCCACATTTAGCACAATATTTCATTTCTTCTTTCCTCCTAGAACTTAAATTTATAACCGCAATTCATGCAAGTAATCACTGTCTTATTAGCACCAATACCACCTGCTAATAAACCAACGCCCCCAAGCAATACTGCTCCAGCAACTGCTTTACCAACTCCGAAACCTTGTTTGCCACCAGATAAAGAAGTCGAACCACACTTAGGGCATTTTGCTTGTGCAGCAAACTGCCGCCTTTGTTCGTCTAATTGTCTTTGTTGCTGAATAATTTGTGCTTGTTGCAAACGCACCATATCAGTAGGTAAATCCAAATCATTTTTATAATCCATAATATCCATTACTTCTGTATCTGAATCTACTACTACCAAATCATTCTTTTCTTCTTTTTTAATAAAAGATTTCCCGCAATAGCCACAAAAGGTACTTTCAATGCTATTTGGTTTGCCACAATATGGACAATACTGTACTTGTTCTTCTTTAGGTTCTTGTAAAGGATAGCCACAATGAATACATGCAGGGGCTTTATCTGATACTTTTCCACCACATTCAGGACATTCAATTAAAGCCATTATTTTTCTCTCTTTCCGACTGTCTCTTTTTCAAGCCAACCTTATACATATTACTCATATAAATCTCTGGCTTTGGCATTGGATGCCCTTTACCTTTCGTATCTTTTCGTTCCTCTTTGTTATATGTACTAATTATTCTTTTCCAATCGTCAGGATACATTTCTATAAATATATTTTTAAATTCCTGCATATCATGAATATCAGACATGGAATCAAAAACTTTATTAACTTTTTCTTCCTTTTTTGTGACTACAGACATTCTGTCAATCCTCCGCAAAATATTTTTCTTCTATTATACCTCACAAACGCTCCACATTCCACATTTTTCTACATGAATTGAGAACCTTGTACCGTCTGTGAGATAAACATTTACTATATTGTTCCGGTCATCAACCACTATATCATGTATCGGCAGATTATCAGTATCATTCAGTACATCAAATAACGTGTCTTTAATTTCGTTTTTTTCCATGCTTATCTCCAAAGCACCTAACATTTCTATGAATGTTATATCTGTGAATTATATTTCTGTTACCCATTATATAAAATAATGAGAGAAAAGTAAAGGAGAATCTTCTATGGAATATGGTAATTTGCATATGCGTATAAACGAAATATTACAGGAAAAAGGTATCAGCAAAAACAAGATTTGTAAAGACCTTGATATTCCCCGAACCAACTTTAACAAATACTGCCGTGATGATGTTAGTCGTTTTGATACTGGCTTGATTTGTAAATTGTGTTGGTATCTCAATATAGGGGCAGGAGAGTTGATCGAATATAAGCGTCCTGAAGAATAATGTTCTTTCGGGAGTACGTTCGACAATGGCTAAAATCAGCATTGTTTCGCTATTCCATCTATTAAAACATACGTTCGATGAATAAGTAATAACAGCCGTTTTATAAGAATTTCAAGACTATTTTGCTATAATCATAACATTTTCTGCAATAGTTCGATAGAAACCAGTATTTTCAATACTTTCCGCTATTTTTTATTGTATATTTTAATACACATAATTCCTGAAAAGCTTGATTTCCCTTGCTTTTCTAATATTAACACATTTTAGCATTGTTCGGTAGAATTATATAATTTCCAAACAAAAAAATATTATCAATACTTTAACATTTCATTTTTTACGCCGACACATGAATACAATAGATATACACTTTTTATAAAATACTGCTGCCAAATCAAATGTAAACTATCCCGACTAAAAAATGCCATTACTCGCATCTTTACAAGCAATGGCATTACTGACATCCAGTATTTTCAAATTCCTGTTCCATAATAGTCCTTACCTTATCAATATCCGTAAAGATCAAATGAATCCCACGGTTATACAATGCAAGCACTTCCCCTAAATTTTCCGTAAGAATCCTGTTCAATTCATTATGTACTGTTATCGGCTTCCCATCAACTGTATGTATATGATCAAAAAATTCTGCAATAATGGGAAAAGCATTCTGAATCAAAAATGCATTCTCTTTTCCTGCAAATTTACCAATAATTATTGTATTGCATTTTCCATATTTTCTTTTCTTCCTTTCTATAATGACCTTATACTTTTCTACCTGTGAACTTATGGGGATCATCCAATAAAGGTCTTGATTCTTTTTATCCTGTATTG
The DNA here is from genome assembly GCF_943193015.1 of Hominisplanchenecus murintestinalis. Classification (NCBI taxonomy): domain Bacteria; kingdom Bacillati; phylum Bacillota; class Clostridia; order Lachnospirales; family Lachnospiraceae; genus Hominisplanchenecus; species Hominisplanchenecus murintestinalis. The sequence goes on along the minus strand of NZ_CALPCM010000072.1, from coordinate 3,739 downwards.
CATAGAAATGTGGACGATAATTTCCATTTTCTTTATTGCTCATCAAGTATTTATCCTGCACCTTATCAAAAAATTCATCTTTGATATGATAAGAATATCCCTGCCGTATCTCCATATACTGTAATATTCTCCTTTGGGCAAACTTCATATTATGCAAATCCCCACCGACATCAGCCGATGGGGAGCATTTACGCACTATACCATTTATACCCCACCTGTATAGCAAGTGGCATCATTTACGAACTGAATCACTTATACCCCGCACCATCAGCAAGCGGCAAACATTTACTTCTACTCACAGTATATACAGATTATGAGAAATAATCAACCTGTTTTTCAATTTTTTAACTTTTTCTTTTGCACTAGACTTCTTACTGTTATTTGATTCTCTGTAAAACTTCTGTAAATTCCTCTGCCAATCAGCATTTTTCCTAGAAAACATCAGCATTTCAAGGCTTGTGTTCGCTTCCTGCCGTGGCAGACGAATAATATTTTTATCATTTTGGATTTATCCTTTCATAAGCCTTTAAACCTTGATATATGTGGAGGGCTTCTTGGCACTTTTCTTCAATTTTGTATTTTGCCCTTATCTCACGCAAATCTATGTAAATCTACGCAAATTTATGGGCAAATGGTGTAGTAAGTGGTGTAGTAGATTGGTGTATTTTTCAACTTGATTTTCTTTGTTTTCCTTGCATATCGGTATCTTTACACGCAGGATTCTCCTGCGTTGTCCGGCACTCGTCAAACACATTTGCAAGCAATGTGTTTTCCTCGTTGCTTGCTCAAATCAATGATTCTCGCCATTTGCTCCGCAGCACGGTCAAAGCTGGCATGAGTGTAAACATTCAGTGTAACGCCCACATCAGAATGTCCCATTACATATTGCAGGTTCTTGATATCCATGCCCGCATTTGCCATGTTGGTACAAAATGTATGGCGGAACACATGGGGCGTAATATGGGGCAATGGTTTATCCGGGTGCAGCTTCTTGTATTTCTTCATTGCCCAACGCATTTCATTTTCGATATGCAACGCTACTTTCGGCTTATCATCTTTATCCAACAAAAGGAAACTACCATATCCGTCCGTATCATATTGTGTGTTTTTCTCCCCAGACGGGACAGATTATCCATTCTGTTTTCATTATCATACGGTCTATTTCCTACCCTTGAATCGTTCATACTCTGTGATTAGCTCTTGAAACTCTGAGGAGTTTTGCAACAGAGATTCTTTTTCCATTGCAGAAAGGATTACAGGAATCATTTGCTCTGGTTTAGTCGCTTGCGCAGGTATGCGATTAAATAATAAGGTTTTATCCATATTCCATGGTTCACGCATTGCCGCAAGCATTTCTCTCAAGATGCAAATACATTTATCGGCATCCTTTTCCGCAAAGGCGATTTCCAATGGTGCAGTAAATGCGCTATATTTCCACATTTCAAAAAGTGTGACCATCTGTGCCGATTTATCTGCTATCTTTTTTGCAGTGAGAAGTTCGCCGCACTCTAACTCAATATTCACCATTTTGTATAACAGCAACTGAACCTTGTTGAGAGCCAAATGTAATTCTCTCTGCAAATCTTCTGCCGCTTTCTCTGATTTGCCTTGATGTTTATCAATTTCAACTTGTAGCCAAAACTTATCAGCCATGCTGTCGACAATTTCGTTTCTATCAGGCATTAAGTCTAATGTTTCCTGCGCTTTTTCATATTCTCCATTGCGAAGATATCTGCTTGCCAACATAAAATTTGCGCTGTTGCTTATTTTTACGTCTGTACTCCCAGCAAGTCGATGATACCATTCAAGGATCTGCTCCTCATAGGGGCGCATTTCATCTACAGTCAAGTCGGACATGGAAAGAAGTCCATCCAGTTGGAATGTAAGAACATGCATGAGTCTCTCATTGTGAGGATACTCGTGGAGCTTTTGCCCTACTGCTGCAAACCCTTCTTCGAGTCCTTTATTTCCAACAATTTTTCCGATCTCCTTGCAGAGCAAACCAATTTCTTGTTGTGTTATATCTTCGTGAAAACAAAAAAGTGTGTTTAAGTCAATTTTTAGTAATCGGGCTAACGGAGCCAAAAACGAAATACCTGGACTGGTTGTTCCTTTTTCCCATTTACTGACTGCCGGAATAGACACATTGAGATATTCTGCAACTTGTTCCTGCGTGAGTCCTAATTCTTTTCTTCTTTCTTGTATAACTAAGTTCATAGGCATAATAGAAGCCTCCTTATTGAGAATGGCACAAAAGCTTTTGTTGACTTTATTATACTTGTGTATTTCCCAAAAAACAATTGAGCAGTTGTTAACCGAAAAAATATTTTTTTAACTATAAGTTAAACGAGCCCACGGTTTTATGCGGTTTTTCAGGCTTTTTTGTTGCTAATGTATTGCTAACCGTTCACATTTATCAGGCTGTTTTATACCTCGTCCCGGATGGCAATATCCTGCGTCAGCTTCACTTTCATGCCGGGTTTCAGCTCCAGTTTCTGTCCAGCACTGAAATATTCTTCTGCCCTCTGTTTGAACGTTGCCCACGTCCAGCTTGTCTTATACCCGTTGTTATGCACATATGGAGCCCGACAGGTCTTGTTTACGATGTCGTAATGGCAGAGCACGTTCACGGACGGGATGCCCAGGTCATGGCGGAGCCCGGCAACCAGCCACGCACATGCGTCCTGTGTCTCTTTCGTGAAGTACCATTTCTTATCCTCTGCGCTGGCCGCATTCCCATCACACTTGCAGCACATCTCAATGCTGATGGTATTGCTGTTCCGGGCTTCCGGAGGCTTCTGGGTGTAATATCCTGCCGTGCCTACCGCCCAGGGCACGGCATCCAGGCTGCACCGCTGGTAAATCGTCCCGTTCCAGTAAATGTAGAAGTGCGCCCCGCATCCGTCCGATGCCAGGTCGTGCGCCTGTCCCGCTACCCCCAGGTAATGGACGGCGATATATTTTTTCCGGCTGCCCCAGCAGGGGACGTTCCTGGAGCTGATAGCGTTAATGATTTTATGTGTCATATGGCTCTCCTTTCCCGTTGCATTTTTGCAGTACTAAAAACACTGCCCATTTCTGAGTGGTGCTGTTTTGCAGATACTCTTGTCGTATCATATACATTTATGCTATGCTGTTTCCGTTGTCATACCCAATCCGGCAACGGAGGGAGTGTGTTCATTGACAGAGTTTGTTATTTCCTTTTTATCCCTGTCATGGTTAATGTAGCCTGCCACTACATCACCAAATGGTTGTCACCATCCCGTTTCCGCCAAGCTCATGGTACGCCTGATACATCTCCACGAAATTCTCATAAGCATAGGACGGGATGCTCCCCAGCTTCATGTATTTGTCATGGTATTCGATAAGCTGCACCCTTAATAAAAGCATCGTGCCCGTGCTATTAGCATCCCTGTCCCGTTTCTGGCGTTTCAGGAGCCAGACGATGTAACCAAGTATGGCCGGGACTGCTGCCGTACATTAGGCGCCGTAAATAAATACGCATTGCCCCCTTCCAGCAACGAGGTATTGTAGCCGCCCATCACAAAATCCGGACGGAAGTTTATTGGATCTATAGAATCTTAGGCCAAAAAATAGACAAAATACAACCTTTCATACAGTCCATTATATCTTTAGGAAATATGTTAACCATGAAATCTCAACCTCCCTATTTAGTCAAGTCTTTTTTCCTTATTTTTCAAGGATTTTTTAGTTACATATCTCAGATGAATGAGCCAGG
>NZ_CALPCM010000071.1:0-7412 GCF_943193015.1 Hominisplanchenecus murintestinalis | reverse complement strand
CATTCCTGCTCGGTTATTCCTATTGCTGCCGCTACTTCATATTCAGGGAGGGTATTGATATATTTCAGTGTCAGGATGAGGCGTATTACCCAATCGGGTATTGTTTCTATGTATGACCTGGCGCGCTGTATCAGTTTCATGTTCTTGTAATACAGTTCCTTGTACTCCAGCTCGACATCATACATTTCCTCTACTGAATTCATGGAAGTATTGAACGTGCTCTGTCCGTGTGGCATCCCGTCTTGTGTCCTGCTGCCGATTCCATTATCATATTTGAGTTCCCTGTACTTTTCTTTAAGCTGCGCCATCCTGCGGTTATTCTTTCCTATCTGTAAAAGTTCCTTTTCCGTCACTCCTGTCCCCTCCCTTCACCCGGTACGGCCTGTGCGCCATGTGCCAGTATGCCACCCGTGGTATGTTACGCCGGGCGGCAGCGTCCTTCCTTGCGGCCGCCCGGCGTTTCTGTTCCGCTGTCATGTATCTTCTCCCTCGTCATAGATATGTATCCCAAGCTGTTTGCCTAGCCAGTCCAGCCCTGCGCGGGTTAGATGGAATGTATATCCTCCATGCTGGTTCTGTTCCCCACGTTTCGCATATCCGGCAGACTCCATCATTTCCCAAATCTCGTAATCCCTGCCAGTGGCAAAATAATTACGGTATGGGCGGTAAAACTTCTTCCCGTGCCGGATGTATGGCTTCTTCCTGTCAAGCCCTATGCAGTGCTTCGCCCGGTCTATGTACGGGTTTCTTTTCGTGTGCATGTTTTTCCTGCCTCCTTTCTGCATCGGCGCGAAACAGTCAATGTCCCACCGCCTATACGCTCACCGATTTCATTCAATCAATGCAAAATTCTCTTTCAAGTCATCAAGCGGCATTTCTATCCATCCAAAATCAGAATCATCATCCAGTGAATCCATATGTACATCGCCGCCAATAAGGTTTCCTCTATCGTCTCTTTCCCAAATACTGCCGACTGTCACAAATCCGTATTCATTTGGAATTTCAAAGCCATCACCATCACACTTCGGTAAGCACATTTCTTTTATGCACTTATATTTCATTCTTCCTCCCCCCCCATTCTCCCACAAACCACTTAATTATCCCAATCAATAGCCTGGCCGCAGTTTTCGCAATGTGGTAAGTATCTGCCCCCATATTCTTCTTGGTAGACAACCCAACCGCAGGTCGGGCAGCAATCATGGTTATATTCGTCTTTGACTGGATTCTTCCCCCTCTGCCTTTCCATTGCTTTTCTACATTCTTCCGGCGTTCCTATATCCTCATATGCCCCAAGCTTTTGCAGTACTTGAAAAGTAATCTCAAAGAACAGTTCATATGTGCCGTACGGTTTAACTATTGAATCATTTTTACTTTTCAATCCATAACGTGATGGGGCAAATTCTTCTCTTGCATCCTCAGTTATTCGTTCGTTCATAAAATCCATGATTATTTTCCCTGACCTTCCAAATTTTATAGATATATCCTCGCTGTATCAGTGCTTTTTGGAGTTTGTTTATTGTTGTTCGGATGTTCATAATTCTTTCAATGCAGCTTCGGCTTCTTCTCCGGTGAGGAAAACGGTTTTACCGAAATCAAAGAACTTAAAATATGCTTTTGTGTAATCCGTTTCTGCATATACATTCCAGACTTCGCACGTTCCCTTATAGTTTCTGATTGCTCCGCATGGTTCAACACAACCGACTTTCATTTCGATTATTTGCGGTTCATCATTTTTAGGAATACAAACATGATATATCGTATCCCCCGCCGCGCAAGGCGGTTTCAGAAGTTTGCCTTGTTCTTCTAAATCCTCATAATCAGCGCACTTGTTTATTGCTGAATACCCCTCGGCATATCCGTTAAACCACGTCTTGTTCCCCTCGTTTGCGAATCCCTCTTTCACCCAAATTCCCGGACATTTATCAATTTCTGCTCTTTCAGTCAATCTCTCCATATTTCCCTCCACAATCCCCTAAATCCTCTAATGATATTGTAAGGCGGATTCAGGGGGAAGTTATACCATTTTAAATTCGTTCCCCGACTGCACAAACGTAGCTGCACTCTGCATAATCCCAATCCGATTGTTCTGTGCACTTATACATGTTCTTAAAGACGGGAATAAAGCCGCTGATTTCCTTTGGGTTGTTATACTTAAACGCCTGCTGCCCCATGAATTTCCTGACCGCTTTCTTTCCTTTACAGATGTGATGATATGTCATAAATTCGCTTATGTAGTACATATCATTACCTAAATCGCAATAAAACGCTATCTTCTCTCCGTTACCACAATCCCTTACACATGAATATGCAACTGTATTTATCGGCTTTATGTTTGCCGCAAGAATGATTCCGTCATGAGTTTTTAGGTATTCATTGGCTTTCTCCTTTGCGCTATCATAATTAGTAAATGCTTCCTTTCCTAAAATCGCACTATTCCATGTACAATCATATCTCCCTCCTTCTGTGACAAGTCTGTAACCCCTGTTATTTCCTCCACATATCCACGAGTTTTCATCATCGCAAACTGTACATTTTATTACATCTCCTTTATTAACAAGATAAACTTCCTGCCCTTTGGATAAAAGTATTGGCGGTTCTTCTGCTTGTCGCGGCTGCATAAAGGAAAATATATCTAACTGCTCGTACTTCATTTCTCCTTGCCTTTCTGCATCTTTTTTCGCACGCATTTTTTTGTCCTCCATTTTCCTTTTATTTTGTCCTGCTGCCGTTCGGCTTTTGTTAATCTCCTTTTCGCCGCTGTCGCCGCTCTTCCATAATCGTATAGCCTTTTGCTACGGCATAGCCATATTCCCGGTTTGCTCCGCGGGAGTCCTGCCATCCTTCCAGCATATAAATAGTGTCCGCTATTTCAAGGAGCGTGAATGCTACCTTCATGTATTCTTCATATGTAGTCCCTTCTGGCATGAATGAATTGGCATATGCCGGGTTATATACCTGGTGTCCTGCTGCTGTAAGCTTTTCTTCTGCTTCTCTGAACCGCTCCATATAATCATCTGTGCCCGTTATAGCCCCCGATATGTATATCTTCATTCTGCCCTCCCCGCCTGCAATGCTGTTTTCCGCAGTTTCTTTTCCAAATAATATTCTGAATATACTCCCTCCGGCTTTGTATACTGTTCCAAGTCGTGGTACATAAGGCATTCCCGGATGCCTTTCGGGCTTACGCACAATATATAGTTCGGGTGCGGCTTGATTACCCGCAGTTCCCGTTTCACTATTTTTACTGCATTCGCGCTCTTTTCTTCATCCCTCTCTTTCCCATACAGAATAAGGGTATCGCCCGGTTTTACTGTGTCTGGGCGGTATTTCATTTCAGGCGGGAGCGATGGTTCCCTTTTCGTGCGTCCTTTCATCTTTTTTCCTCCTGGGTTTTCCCTTCTCCTATGAAATCAAACAGTGTCGGCGCCTCCCGCGCTTCCTCCGCCGCCTGCAGGTATCCTACGCCGTCTCGGAAATAATCGGGGTTCAGCTCTATCCCATAGCCCTCCCGCCCCATTTTCACGGCCACCATCGGGACGGTCATCAGCCCTCCAAACGGATCCAGCACAGTATCGCCTTTATTTGAAAACCTGTTGATGACCCTCTCCACAATGTCTATCTGCAGTGGACAGACGTGCATCTGTTTCCGCCTGCGGCTCTGAGTGGTATTCAGCGTGTTCATCCGGTTTATGTCGTCCCATACCTCCAGCGTGTTCCAGCTCCCTGGGGCGATTACCATGAATGACGCCGGGAGTTTCCCGTCTTTGTCCAGTTCATTTGCGAGTTCTACGTGTTCCTGGTAGGAATAGACATTTTCCCGGCTGTATTCCCTGTATACTGACTGCAAGCTGCTTACGGGGACATCTTTCAATTCCTCTTTGGATACCAGTCTGTCGCCAGAGCTGCGCCAGTATCCATGTGCGTCCAGCTGCCACTGCCCCCGGCTATATTTTTCTTTGGATTTCTTTACCGGCTCGTCTGCATAAGCATTCGAACGGTCTGTCGGGAGCTTGCGGAAAAGCAGGATGTATTCCGGGCACCCGACTCCCATCTTAGAGCCATCCTTGCATTGTTCTGTCCAGCCCAGACGGTTCAGGTTGTTCGCCTTTGTGCTGTCCCTCTGGAAGAACCTTGTAAGAGCCTGCCCGGTGTCCATGATGCCTAAATACCCTGCATAATGGATCAGTTCTTTGTACCTGTTTGGGGACGGCGTGGCGGTTGCTACCAGCTTATATTTCACGCTTTTAAATTTTTCAAGAAACTCCTGGTATGTCTTGCTTCCAAAAGAGCGCAGGACGCTCGCTTCGTCCAGCGATGCCGCCTTAAAATACCCCGGCTCTATGTCCCCATCCCTGACACGTTCATAATTAGTTATTAATATCTCTTTTCCTGCTGCCGCCCACACTTCTTCCATTTTTCGGACGTACGCGGGCTTTTCATATCCAAGAAGCTCCACGGCGTCCCGTGTGAACTCCTGTTTTACTCCAAGAGGGAGGACAATCAGTGCCTGCCCCCCCTTCATGCTTTACAGCCTGGTGGCAGTATTCCAGCTCCTGCGCTGTCTTTCCCAGCCCGAAGGATTCAAACAGCGCCCTGCATCCCCCCGCGCAACGCCCACGCCACCGCTTCCCGCTGGTGGGGCTTTAATGCCGGGTTCAGATCATCTGCCGTTATCTCGAACCCGCTTTCCTGTGCTATCTCAATCTTTGTCTGTAAAAATTCCTTATAATCCATCGTTTCCAGAAGCCCGACATGTCCTTGCCCCGGCCGGAGGCTGGCTCCTTTCTGCTAATCTTCCAGCACACTCCCTGTGCGCTGTGTCCTATTCTGCTTTCACTTCATGCTTATCTAATTCTTCCAGTATCTCCTCCCACAGTTCCGGCTCCCTGGGTGTCTTTCCTGATGCTGTTTTCCATCCGCGCTTCCTCCATCCTGCCGCCCATCCCTGCGCAATGGCGTCTGTGATGGCTGGCTGTGTGGGTTTTAATGTCACGCGGCAGGGAAACCGGATTTCCCGCAAGGCTTTCAGGATGACGGCCAGCTCAGACTTGTGTTTCCCCATCCCTTCCCTTGCAATCCTGACTTCGCTTTTCTTCCTTAAGACCCCCTGTCTGTCATATGCGTACAGTGTTGCCGCTGCCTCCCCTGCCATTACCAGACTGTTAATGCTTACATTCCACATGTTTCCCTCCTGCAGGGCTATGCCCTCCTATCGGTTGTACCGGATTACCATCTCAATCCCCATTTCTTCCTTTACCATCTTGCGGTAATCTTCCCATGTCGCCATGTCGTCCGCCAGGCTCCCCGCTATCCGGTTTGCCCGGTCAATGAACCTTTGGCAGCGTTTCCCACCGAACCCAAATTCATCATGGAGGACGGCCACTGACAGCAGCAGCATGGTATCCAGTGTCATTTCCTTGATTGCCATAGTCGCCTGCTCCAGTTCTTTCTTTGCGATTGCCGTGTGTATGCCTGTCACTCCGCGGAATTTCATTTCTTTTTCCAGCTCTTCAATCCCCCCACGGCGTACAATCTTCCCCGCCAGGGCAAGGCCGTCATTCCTTCCTCTCTCGTAATCCTTTAATCCTCCCATTCTTCTCCTTTCCGGGAGGGCGTCAGCCCCCTCCCCTGCGTGCTTTCCAATAGCTGCTGTGATATATTACCTCCCCCTGCGGGGATGGTGCCTGTAAGTAGTCGCGCCCTATTTCCTGCATCCATTCAGCGCGGGTATGAGTGTGTTCATACGCTTCCTGCGCTGCCCTCTCCAGGGTGCGGCGGTTCTGTGCGTTGTTATGCACTGCCTCAGGGCCGTATATATGATGGTTTTCACAGAGTTTCACTTTCAGCCCCAGCTCTTCTGATTTTGCGCGTCCTGATGTGCCCATAATGATATGATGCTCCTGCACACTCTTAATGCTGTAATCCCCGGCCATCATGCAGAGGAAGCACCTCTTGTCCTCTTTGTCCTGGAGGATGCTTGGCATGTGTTTCTTTCTTTTTTTTCGTCCTGCTGCCATTGTTTTTTTCCTTTCCCCTGCTTTCCAGGCGTATCATGGTGTATTTCCTGTACCTGTGCCCTGTTACCGGGTTCCTGCCCTCGTATATGTGGGCGATGTAATACCCTTTCTTTGGCTTTGCTTCTTTCTTCCACCGGAGCAGCTTGTCTGGTTTCGGCTCCGGCAGCGGCATGTTCCGGGATATATTATAATTTGCTTCCCTTATCCTGGGTTTTCCCGCCGTGCCGTCCTTTTTCTCGTGTACGGTGTGTTCATCCTTTGTCATGTAGCTTGCGAGCTTTGTGAAATCTTCGTCATACACTTTAGGGTTGTTCCGTATCCTGGAAATATAGACGCTCCCCTTTGTCCATGCATCCGTCAGGATCCCCGCTGTATCCCCTATATCATTGATGACAAGATGGATGTGCCATGCGCCTTTTGTGCCGCGTTCAATGTTGCGGAACCAGAAAAGTTCTTTCCCCTTCTTCCGGTATTCCCTGCGCACATGCTTCATTGCGTTCTGGAAATCCTTCAGCGCGGCTTTCATGTCTGGCGGTCTTTTCTCCCTGGCGTATGTCCATGTCGCGAAGTAATCACCGTCTTTTATGTAGAGCAGCATCCTCTGCCTTGCCCTCTTCGTTTTGTTCTGGGCATTGATCCGGCGCATCTGCTCCGCTGTCGGCTTTGTTTTCTTTTCCCTCTTTTCCCCTGGGGCGCCATACCTTCCATCGTGGTACTCCTCTACATCGATGATGTCCCCATCTCTGTACCTGTATGTTTTTCTCTTCACAGCCATAGCATCATGTCCTAACTTTAATATCTTTATCAAGTACTAAAACGGCATGTAATCCGCCGTTTTTCCTTGACTTTTCCGCGCCCATGATGTATTATGGTAACAAGTGTTTTGTGGTCATCATAATGATGCATCATGGGCGGCTGGTATGCGTTCCCAGTGTGTACCAGCTATTTTTTTGTGTCCTCTTTCAATTTCAGCGACTTCTTTTTTATGTACTCCAGTTCGTCAATCATCTGTCCGAGATAATTTAGTACCATATCCCTGTTATGTGGCATGGTTGACCATGTTCCTGCTTCCGGCAGCTCTGCTGCCTTCATTTTTTGATAAAATTCCTCCATCTGCCTTAATGTCAGCCTTTGACCCATGTCTTTACTCCTTTCCCGCTGCTACCTGGCGCACTCCCGGACGACCGCACACCGGGCATTTATATTCCGGTGTTACGCGTTCCGGGGACGTGAACCATTCCCTGCGCCCACAGGCGCATTGATAGATAAAGAGCGGTGCTGTTATTTCCGTGCTGGTTCCCGGATAATATCTCTGCCTGTTCCTCTGTACCATCTTCTTTCCTCTCTTCTTCGTGCCTTACCTGGCGCACATCACTTCCATCTTCCTTCTCGCAT
>NZ_CALPCM010000070.1:0-7860 GCF_943193015.1 Hominisplanchenecus murintestinalis | reverse complement strand
ATTCCATCCACGGCATGTATCAGGGAAGTCCACGCAGTCACACACGCACGTAACGCCGGCCACCACACAGCCGGGGCACCTGCCCCGGTATCTGGGGTAAGCGACAGACTCCGACAGACTCCCCGACAAACCGCAATTTGCAAGAGAATAGCAAAATTGTGTTCCATGCAAAAATACGGTTTGTACATTCAGCAGAAATGTGCTACAATATACGCGGGTATGATACAGAGAAGTTTTAGATAAAGAGAAGACGAATAAAATTCGCATAAATATGAGTTGCAGTAACTTCAGGAGGAAAATATGACAATACTACAGGCGATTTTTCTGGGAATCATACAGGGGTTAACGGAATTCCTGCCGGTGAGCAGTTCCGGACACCTGGCAATTGCACAGAATATCTTTGAGATTGATACAGGAGGAAGCATGTTGTTTGATATCATGCTTCATGTGGGGACGCTGGCAGCTGTGTTTGTGGCTTATCGGAAAGATATTGTACGGATGATACGAGAGGCAATCTGCATCTGTATAGATATAGGAGCGAATACCAAGATATGGATTTCAAACCGAAAGAATGATGAGGCGCTTCGCTATAAACGTATTATACATAACAATTATCGAAAGTTTGTAGTATTGATTTTGGTGTCTACCATACCGACAGGTGTGATTGGATATGCGGCGAAGAACCTGGTGGAAGCAGCGAGCGCTACATTAATTGTTCCAGGCGTCTGCTTGCTTTTGACAGGAGTGTTGCTGGTAGTCGCAGATTTTACAGAGGATGGAAAAAAGATTCCGCGGGACGTCAGCTATACAAACGGATTTTTTATCGGAATTGCACAGGGGATTTCTACATTGCCGGGGCTTTCACGTTCTGGTACAACGATTACGGCATGTCTTGTCAGCGGGTTTGATAAGCGGTTTGCAGTGAAGTATTCATTTCTGATGGCAGTTCCGGCAGTACTGGGAGCGTCTGTTCTGGAAATCAAAGATGCCGTTGCTGAGGAGATTACGGGAAATCTGGTGCTATGCTGTGTGATTGGTGCGGTTGTTGCGGGACTGGTGGGATATGTATGTATTAAAGTAATGCTTTCTATAGTAAGAAAGAAGAAATTTAAAGGTTTTGCTATTTATTGTCTGGTGCTTGGCGTAGCGGCAATCGCGGCTCATTTTATATTGTAAGTATTTTGGCAGGATAATCCATCGAATCATGGGTGTCCTGCTGATTTTTGGCTTGACCGTTTGTGGAGCCTATAGATTGAATTGTTAGAGAGGAGTAAAAAATGGCAGGAAAGAAAGCGACAGGAAAATCAGTTCAGCCAAAGAAGAAGTCCACAGCGTCAAAAACTGCTGTGAGCCGAAAGAAAACGACAACTTTGAAAAAGAGCGGAGGCCAGATGAAGGCAGCGTCCGGAATTACGATTAGGGATGAAGTAATGCTTTGGCTGGGATTGGCGCTGGCTATTCTCATGTTTATCAGTAATATTGGATTTGGTGGAATTATTGGCGATGCAGTCAGCGGTTTTTTGTTTGGGGTATTTGGATTTTTGTCTTATCTGCTTCCTCTGGCTTTTTTATTTACCGTAGCATTTATGATTTCGAATAAGGGGAATACAGTTGCGTGGATAAAGTTTGGGGCGATTCTGGTGTTGTGGCTTTGCCTTTGTGCATTAACAGAGCTAATAACAAACGGTAATGATATGACGAGGGATTTTTTAGATTATTTTAGGGACAGCTCAGAACTGAAAACAGGCGGCGGAATTATCGGAGGCTTGCTGTGCAGACCTTTGGAATCCGGAATAGGAATCGCAGGAGCCTATGCGGTTTTGATTATCTTGAGTATTATCTGCGTGGTTCTCATTACAGAGAAATCATTGTTTGCCGGGATGCGAAACAGTGGAAATAAGGTGTATGAGACGGCAAAAAGAGATGCAGAGCGGCGGCGTGAGAAAGCGGCTATCCGTAAAGAACGGCGGCAGATGGAGCGCACACGAAAATTCGAGGAAGAGAAGAGACAGCTTCTTGAAGAACTGGATCAGATTATGCTTAGGTCAGGATTGGCTGAAGAGAAGAGTGATACGGAGGCAGCGGCACAGCCTGAACCGGAAAAAGAGATTCAGGTGCCGGAAATGTTTCAGGAAAATGCAGGCGTGATGGGGAATGGACGGAGAGAGGCAGTGCCAGAGAAGTCCCGCCAGAGGCGTAAGCTTATACGGGAGATGCCCGAAGAGTTTATTTCAGTGAAAAGCATTGAAGAGAAAAAAGATGAGGCAGAAGAGGAGACAGAGGAACCAGAACTTTCCTATCGGATAGAAGGATTGTATGGAGCTGATGAGGAGGAATATATAGAAGTTCCGTTGTCAGAGGCGATAGATATGTATTCAGGTTTCACATATCAGGAGGAAGAGAGCGTTACAGAAAGTTTCCAGAGGGATGAAAAGGGATCAGCAGAGAACTTGCAGGATTATGAAGAAAAGTTTACGGGGATTTTGACGGAGAGCGAAGGAGAATTTATGGGAATTTCGCTCGAAGGCGGAGATGAGTTTACGGGGATTTCACCGGAAGATGAAGAAGAGTATACAGAGATTTCCGGTCAGGAGGAATCTGCAGAAGTTTTGCGGACAGAGAGTAAAGGGGCTGTTCTGGAGAAAAGCGCCGGGAAAATAGAGAAGAAACCGCGCTCTTCAAAGGAGGAGCAGGAAGAAGGAGTGCAGGCAGTGGCGCAGGAAATTGAAGAGCAGGTACAGGCGCCGCCTCCGGAGTATGTATTTCCTCCGATTGACTTACTAAAAAAACCCGGCAGAGGGAAAATGGCGGGAGCAGGCAGAGAACTGCAGGAGACTGCTGCGAAGCTGCAGAAGACTTTACATGATTTTGGCGTAGAGGTCAGCGTGACGAACGTGAGCTGCGGACCTTCTGTCACTCGGTATGAACTGGCGCCCAAACAGGGCGTGAAAGTAAGCAGGATTGTAAATCTGGCAGATGATATCAAGTTGAACCTGGCAGCTGCAGATATCCGGATTGAAGCGCCGATTCCGGGAAAAGCGGCAGTGGGGATTGAAGTTCCTAATAAAGAAAACAGTCCTGTTATGCTGCGGGAACTTCTGGAATCTTCGGATTTTCAGAATCATCCGTCCAATCTGGCATTTGCTGCGGGGAAGGATATTGCAGGGAAAGTAGTTGTGACAGATATTGCGAAAATGCCCCATCTGCTGATTGCAGGCGCTACGGGGTCGGGAAAATCAGTGTGCATCAATACAATTATTATGAGTATCTTATATAAAGCGAAACCAGAGGATGTAAAGCTTATCATGATTGATCCGAAGGTGGTAGAGCTAAGTGTGTATAATGGAATTCCTCATTTGTATATCCCTGTTGTGACGGATCCGAAAAAGGCGGCGGGGGCGTTGAACTGGGGCGTTGCTGAGATGACGGAGCGTTACAAGAAGTTTGCGGATTTGAATGTGCGCGACTTGAAAGGATACAATGCGAAAATAGAGTCTATCCAGAATATCGATGAGGAGGGCAAGCCGGAGAAACTGCCGCAGATAGTGATTATTGTAGATGAGCTGGCAGACCTGATGATGGTGGCTCCCGGTGAAGTGGAGGATTCTATCTGCCGTCTGGCACAGCTTGCCAGGGCTGCAGGTATCCATCTGATTATTGCCACACAGCGGCCTTCTGTGAATGTCATTACCGGACTCATTAAGGCAAATATGCCTTCAAGGATTGCATTTGCAGTATCTTCCGGCGTAGATTCGCGCACAATTATTGATATGCACGGGGCAGAGAAACTGCTGGGCAAGGGTGACTGTCTGTTCTATCCTCAGGGCTATCAGAAACCTGCCAGGGTGCAGGGGGCGTTTGTGTCGGATGATGAAGTGGGGAAAGTGGTAGAATTTTTGTCTCAGCAGGGATTCAGCAGCGCAGGCTATGATAATAAAGTGGAAGAACAGATAACCAAAGTACAGCAGGCAGCGGGCGGCAGTGATGTAGATTCTCATTTTGCAGAGGCAGGGAAGTTTATCATTGAAAAGGAAAAAGCGTCTATCGGGATGCTCCAGAGGGTATTTAAGATTGGCTTTAACCGTGCGGCGCGGATTATGGATCAGCTTTGCGAGGCAGGCGTGGTAGGGCCGGAGGAAGGCACAAAGCCCAGGAAAGTATTGATGTCCATGGAAGAATTTGAACAGTACCTGGAAGAATCGTGACAGTTTAGAAAATAATCGGAGTACAAATATGCACGCAGGAAGGCACACGGGAATTATTTTTAGATTGAAATTTCGACATGATTGTTTTATACTGAAAACAGCGTAATTATTCATTTTAAGAGAAAACAGGAGGAGAGTCATGTATCTGATTAAAAAAGCGGAACAGCTTACAGGGCCGATCTACTTAATGGATGTGGAGGCGCCCCGTATTGCGAAACATTGTCTGCCGGGACAGTTTATTATCGCAAAGATTGATGAGAAGGGTGAGAGAGTTCCCCTTACTATCTGCGATTACGACAGGGAAGCAGGCACGATTACGATTGTATTCCAGATTATCGGCGCGTCGACGGAGAGGTTTGCGCATCTGAAAGCCGGAGATTCTTTCCGGGATTTTGTCGGACCTCTGGGAAAACCGTCTGAGCTGTGTACGGATGATTTGGAGGAAGTGAAGAAGAAAAAGATTCTTTTTGTAGCCGGAGGCGTGGGAACAGCGCCTGTATATCCTCAGGTAAAATGGCTGCATGAGCAGGGCATTGACGCGGACGTTATTGTAGGCGCTAAGACGAAAGATTTGATTATTCTTGAGGAAGAGATGAAGGCGGTTGCCGGAAATCTGTACATAACGACGGACGATGGTTCTTATGGCAGAAGCGGAATGGTGACAAAAGTTATCGAGGATTTGGTTACTGAGGAAGGAAAGAGCTACGACGTCTGCATCGCGATTGGGCCGATGATTATGATGAAGTTCTGCTGCCTGACGACGAAAAAATTGAATATACCGACAGTTGTCAGCATGAATCCAATTATGGTAGACGGTACGGGGATGTGCGGTGCCTGCCGTCTGACTGTGGGAGATGAAGTGAAGTTTGCCTGCGTGGATGGACCGGAGTTTGACGGTCATTTGATTAATTTTGATGAAGCGATGAAGAGACAGCAGATGTATAGGACAACAGAGGGAAGAGCGCTGCTGAAAGAGCGTGAGGGCGATACCCATCATGGCGGATGCGGAAATTGTGGAGGTGACGAATAATGGCTGACGTATTGAAGAAGGTTCCTGTAAGAGAGCAGGCTCCGAACGTGAGGGCTGCAAACTTTGAGGAAGTATGCCTGGGATATAACAAAGAGGAAGCGATGGAAGAGGCTGCGCGCTGCATTAACTGTAAAAATGCAAAATGCGTACAGGGATGTCCGGTATCTATCAATATTCCGGCATTCATACATGAAGTAAAAGAAGGAAATATAGAGGCGGCTTACCAGGTTATTTCTGAGTCCAGCGCCCTGCCTGCTATCTGTGGGCGCGTATGTCCGCAGGAGAGCCAGTGTGAAGGAAAATGTATCCGCGGTATTAAGGGCGAGCCGATTTCTATTGGTAAGCTGGAGCGCTTTGTGGCTGACTGGGCGAGAGAAAATAATGTTAAGCCGAGCGTTTCCGTTGAGAAGAACGGCCATAAGGTAGCCGTTATCGGTTCAGGTCCTTCCGGTTTGACATGCGCAGGGGATTTGGCGAAGCTGGGATATGATGTAACGATTTTTGAGGCTCTGCACGAGGCTGGCGGCGTTCTGGTATACGGAATACCGGAGTTCCGTCTTCCGAAGAGTGAAGTCGTAGCTGCGGAGGTAGAAAACGTAAAGGCATTGGGCGTTAAGATTGAGACAAATGTAATCATTGGCAAATCGACAACGATTGATGAATTGCTGGAAGATGAAGGCTTTGAGGCGGTATTTATTGGTTCCGGCGCAGGGCTTCCGATGTTCATGGGAATTCCGGGTGAGAATGCAAACGGTGTATTTTCCGCAAATGAGTACCTTACAAGAAATAATCTGATGAAAGCTTTTGATGAGAATTATGATACGCCGATTGCACGGGGTAAAAAGGTAGCGGTAGTAGGCGGCGGAAACGTGGCTATGGATGCCGCAAGGACGGCTCTGCGTTTAGGGGCAGAGGTACATATTGTCTACAGGCGGAGCGAAGCAGAGCTTCCGGCGCGTGTGGAGGAGGTTCATCATGCGAAAGAAGAAGGAGTTATCTTCGATTTGCTGACGAATCCTACAGAAATTTTGGTAGATGAGAACGATGCAGTCAGGGGAATGAAATGTATCCGCATGGAGTTGGGTGAGCCGGATGCTTCGGGTAGAAGGCGTCCTGTGGCAATTCCGGGGTCAGAGTTCGAGCTTGAGCTTGACACGGTTATCATGTCGCTGGGTACTTCGCCGAATCCGTTGATTTCGTCCACGACAATCGGCCTGGATACGAATAAGAGAAAATGTATCATTGCCAGCGAGGAGAATGGACAGACATCGAAAGAAGGCGTATTTGCAGGAGGAGACGCCGTGACAGGCGCAGCGACAGTTATCCTGGCTATGGGCGCCGGAAAAGCTGCGGCAAAGGGCATTCATGAGTTCTTATCGAATAAGTAAAGGAGAGCCTTTATGGTTAGACATATTGTAACATGGTGCTTTAAAGAAGAAGTGGAGGAAGCGAAGAAGCCGGAGCTGAAGGCTGCTATGGCTGAGCATCTGGAAGCGCTGGCAGGCAAAGTGCCGGGGCTGGTTTCTGCAAGATTTGTCGCAGATCTGCTGCCGTCCAGTACCCACGATATGGTGCTTCTGACAGAGCATAACACACCGGAGGATTTGAAAGCGTATGCAACACATCCTGAGCATGTGAAGGTGGCAGATACGTATGTACGTCCTTTTGTGTGCAATAGAACAGCAATTGATTTCGAAGAATAATGTAAAAGGGGATGGAGAAAAACTCCATCCCTGTTTTTTCGTAAAGGATTTAAGAAAGGCGGATTTATGAGGATTACTTTGTTAGCCGTAGGGAAAATCAAGGAAAAATATCTGGTTCAGGGAATCAGTGAATATGCAAAACGGCTGAGCCGTTACTGTAAGCTGGAGATTGTGGAAGTGGCAGATGAAAAGACGCCGGATAAAGCGGGCGATGCTGTGGAGGCACAGATTAAAGAGACGGAAGGCAGACGTCTGCTGAAATATATCAGGGAAGGTGATTATGTCGTTGCATTGGCGATACAGGGGAAGATGCTGGATTCCATAGAGCTGTCAAAGCTGGTAGAGAATTTGGGAATACAGGGAGAGAGCAGTCTGGTTTTTGTTATCGGCGGCTCACTGGGGTTGTCAGATGAAGTGATGCGAAGGGCGGATTATCTTTTAAGTTTTTCGAAAATGACATTTCCGCATCAGATGATGCGAATGATTCTGCTGGAGCAAATCTATCGGGGGTACCGGATTATGATGCGTGAACCATATCACAAGTAAGGGCGAAAACGGCAGGGGAATTATGTTCCCCAAGATACGTATGATTACAACTATTTCTATGGTGCGGGTGAGGAAGACTTTGGCATGAGCTATTCTATGAATGTAGCAAGCAGCGCAAATGTGTTTGAATCAAAATTTTCGTATTTCTCAAAGTTCTACAGAATTAAGGAGATTTTAAATCGGAGAAACATCAAAGAATGTAGGAAATAAGCGGGGAAACGGTCTTAACCCGCATAAATACAGGGTTTTCAGGGATTTGGATAGTTTTGTATGAGCGGTTGAAAAGCCCGATAAATGTGAACGGTTAGCAACACGTTAGCAACAAACAGGAGGCGGCGCAGGTATCTTCTCAATTTCAGCCCGCAGGTCATCGACA
>NZ_CALPCM010000069.1:0-7900 GCF_943193015.1 Hominisplanchenecus murintestinalis | reverse complement strand
ATACTACAAAATATGAATTTTTCAAGGTACTATAGGAATAGGGGCAAATTTATTTATGGTTTTGACCCCAACATCATAAATATGGTTGTATCTTTCACAGGCTTTATCGTATGCCGCCCGGATCTGATCCCGCACAACCCACGGGACATCATCCTGGTAGTCTATCCCAACCATATCAAAGCCCATACAATTTTTCTTGTACTGTTCAACTTCCATATAACTTCCATTTTTTCCATGAATATATAAAATTACTTTTTCCATAAAATCGCCTCCATATAGTCTGGATCATCCCTTTCTCTGCTTTAATAGTTTCATTCCTAATAGAAAGCTAAACCCACCAAGCAATACAAAGAATAACCATACCGCATTCCAATAAATTGAATCTACGTCAAACATCCACAACAAAAGTTTATTCCAAAATTCCAATCCAGACGCA
Source organism: Hominisplanchenecus murintestinalis (assembly GCF_943193015.1). NCBI lineage: Bacteria > Bacillati > Bacillota > Clostridia > Lachnospirales > Lachnospiraceae > Hominisplanchenecus > Hominisplanchenecus murintestinalis. The sequence goes on along the minus strand of NZ_CALPCM010000069.1, from coordinate 7,464 downwards.
ATCGCATATAAATCAAATAGCACATAAGCGCCGCCAAATAGATATATCCATCTCCACCAATAGTTGTTACCCCGGCATTTCGTAAAAGTAAAGATTCCTAAAACGCACAATCCTGCCAATACTCCCATCAGCGTAAAGTAAAACGGCCCTTTACTTCCTAATATGCCCATCCAAAACCCGGCATAAGAATCTCTATCTATCACTCCCCATATCCTATGCAGATGAAACAGCCCAAAAGCCATGAAGAACCATGCTTCCCATATTAACACTTTTTTCTCCATTCTATTCTCCGCAATGTCCAATCCAAATCCTAAAATTTATATTTCCTCTTTCAACAGAGAATACATTTTCATATCGATCACTTTCCCGTTTTTTACCGCATTATTTCTTAACGTCCCCTCATACTGAAAACCTGCTTTTTCCAGGACACGACAAGATGCCGTATTATACGCAAATGGCTCTGCATAAATGCGGAGAATATCACTTTTCTCAAAAACATATTCGCAGACCTGTTTTACAGCCTCTGTCATGATTCCTTTTCCCCAGCATCCTTCCGCAATATAATATCCCAGCTCGGCTGTCCGCCTGTGGATATTCCCCTGGCGGAAAACACCGATACTTCCCACCACCCGTCCATCTGCAGTTATGGCAAAAGCAAATGTTTCATTTTCATCCGCAGACAGCATAGCAGAAATAAAGTCCACCCCGTCTTGTTCCGTATAAGGATATGGCAGCCCATCTCTAAGATTATCCTGTACTTTTCTATTGGAAAGAGCCGCCGCCAAATCCGCCGCATCCACCAAATCCCATTTTCTTATTTTACAAATCACTTTTCCGCCTCCCTGATGGATCGTCTTCCATAACAGACTCTATTATACAGCATATCCCCAGCCAATGGAACGTACTTTCTAAGAACTTACCAAAAACAAATCAATACATATACAGCTACAATATACTTACATAAGAAAACTCCGACATATATCAATATGCCAGAGTATTCCCTATTTTACCTTCAAGCCATATATTACGAACGCTTCCGCCCATTCATCTGGAACACATCATGCCCCATAATACTCCTTACCGCCTGCCCCAGATTCCTAGCCCTCCCATGCTGATGATAAGGCTGGGAATCCCTGTGCTTATGAAAAATAATACATTCCCCCTCCCCCGGATACTCCGGGTTATGGATATACCAGATATGCCCCATATTCTTCGACTGAAGCGTCACATCATATTCCTCCGTCAGAATAATGTTAAAATAAGACCTATCCAGCCTCCCGATCTCTTCCGCCCGGTAGAGAAGCCCCTGAAATGTTCCATCTCAGGGGCTTGCGCTTTTTTTAGTGGTTTACCCTGCGGACAATTTACGCTTTTTGCAACCGTGTAGCTCCATTTGAGGGGGAGCAGGTTCAAATACACATCAATATGGTCTTTATCATTCACAACCATTTTATCTAAAATTTCTTTGTAAAAATCATCTTCATATTCCACGCCGTTTATAAGCTCATTCATCACTTCTGTAATTTCAGCAACAAGTTCTTGCTGTTTTTCAATCATCTCCCTTTGTTTGTCTATGCTATCTATCACGGATTGCAGTTCGGCAATCTCATTCTCACATTTTGCTCTTGCTGCTGAAAATTCATCTCTGGTAATATCGCCAGATGTATAAAGGTCAATGAGGCTTGTGCGTTTTTGTTCAATGGCTTTTATCTGTGATTTTAGTTTCTCACTATCTGTACCTGTGGTATCCCTTGCGATAATAGACTTGATAATAGCAAGCAAATTGTTAGTGATTTGATTGACTGAAACTTCAACAACCTTGTTTCTGAACTTCTGACTTCTTCCATTTTTCATTTCTCTAACCTGAAGGATTTCAGAATCTTTGCTTGTTAAAGTGAACTTGATACTCAAAACGATTATATGAACCAGAACCTGCCTGTTCCCTCTGTTCCAATTCAAGAACTTTACCCATTCTGTATCCCCCCTTTGTTCATCTGTTCCATTTCTGTTTGAAAGTCCAATTCTTCTTCCACTCTTCTTCATCCACTATCGCATCAAACACTGGCTCAAGAAATTTCTGCATCTCTTTAATAACCACCGCAAATTCCAACGTACCATCTTTAATATTTTTCAAAAAATATCTCCACCGCTTCTGCATATCTTCATCTTCGGAAAGTGCCAGAATACGCTTAAAGCTATCTCTATCATAAGGCGTTTCTCTTTTCTTCAACGTTTCAAAAATTGCCGCCCGTAGCTTCGTTCCCTCAAAATCGAATGTTCTTGCCAGATAATATATATCGTAAAAGTCTTTCATCCTGCCAGTCAATTCAAATCGTTGCAAGATAGCGTCAAATTTCTCTGCTATCGTACTTTCCAAAGAATACGTTTTTATCACTGGCTTTTCAAAATCTGGAAGCTGTGTATTGATTCTTCTTTCCTGCGCTTTCGGCACAATAATATCTCCCACACCAATATCCACATTAAATGGCACACGGACATTTTTTATCTGACCGATAATTTGAGTGCTGATGCCGTGGTATTTCCTCTGTGGGGAAATTTCTTCAAATCCCTTTGCTGTCATGGAAACAAAATCATTTCCTGTTGATGTTTCAATAATCTTACCAATCATACTTTTTACATCTTCTATGGAATTGGAAAATCCACGAAGCAGGAAATCAACATCTATCGTTGCGCGGCTTTCAAAATTGGTAAGCGTATAGATAAACAATCCGCCTTTCAGAATAAGATTGTCTTCATAACCAGATTTTGAAAGTTTCCGCAAAAATTCCTCCTGCATAAACAACTGCAAACACTGTTGATAGCTGATTCCAGAAATCTTAGCTTTGTTTTTCAATTTCGCAAGAACGGACGCTGCCTTATCTGCCATTACAACCACACTCCAATCAAATCCTTTACACGCTTTTGCACCCGCAAAGCCTTTGCGTACTGCATAAGGTTCGGAATATTTTTTTTCTGGTCTTTTACATATCCTTGTATTGCTTTATTAAAAATCTCTTTATCCATCTTATTCATATTCCTCAGCACATCGCAAATGGTACGGTCACGGTCATAAATATGAACTTCTTGGAAGTCAATTTTCCCTTTTGTTTTTCCAATGGAAAGCAGCTCTGGCTCAACCCGATAAGCCTTAATGAAAGGATAATCAATATTTGTACGCTTTCTGGAAGTATTTTTGTCAATGGTAATATTCCATTCAGCGGGATTCCTGTCACTGTATCTATAATAGAAAAGGGCTGTTTCCATACAAAGAACTGCATCAGGGAACAGGCGGTTGACAATAACCACCTCACTCGTACCATAGTCATCCACCCAATGGTAACAGCCCCTTTTTATTCTTTCAATCAATCCTTGTTCCAGCATACGTTGAATATCTCTATAAAACAATTTTTCATTTGTAAGCTGTGCTGTTGTCATGACATAGCCATAATCAGAAAATATTTTGCTTAGTATTCTTATATCATTCTGTGTTAGCATTATTTCCTCCTTCTGACGCATTTACTGCGTCATTCAGGTAGATTTGGAAGTTTACTTCCAAACTTTCACCTCTGCACTAAAATACGCATAAATTTTTTATCTCTTGTGTGCTTTACTACATTATATCTATTCAACGCAAAAAAATCAAGCGAATCAAATCGAACAACTTCAAATCTTATACTTGTGTGCTTTACTACAAAAATCAGCCCTACATGTCCACAATAAAACAAATAGGTCTGACACAATTTAACCTGCTATATCAAATCTCGTTGAAGCAATGCCATATATAGTTATCGTTCTTTCCATATCTCTAACCTCGATAGAATAAGGCTTCCCGACATTCTCCGCATCTTCATTTTCATCATACTTCTTTATCCTCTCAAACGTCGAAAAGCTATGTATCGGAAACCCCACCGTTTCATGCCCGTCCCCAAATACAGTAAGTGGAACATTACCGCTGCTTCTCTGGGAACATCAGTCTCTCCCCCTTTCCCAAACCACGCCGCCAGTGCTTCCTCCACAATCCCTGCCACGTCCGCAGGTTTCACACCGGCAAAATACCTCTCATACACCTCCGCCGACAGCCTCACGCTCCTTCCGGTGGCCGCCTTCTTCCCTTTTCCACTATCCAGCGCCCCCAGCACAGCCTCTTCCGTCACATTCCCCGCCATGCCCCTGACGCACTTCGCCGTCTTCGCATCCAGCTTAATCCTGCCACTCTCTGCCGGCCCGGACACCACCCCCTGCTCCCTCTCCGACAGATAGGACAAATCCACCGCCGCCACCAAAGGCAGCATCCCCTCGTCCAACCGCTCCTTCAAAGGCTCTTCCAGCTTCTGCACCCGCATATACCTGGCAATATTCCTCCCGGTCATCCCATACTCTTCCCCGATAGTATCCCGGCTCTTCACCTTGTGGACATCATGTCCACAAGTCCCCGCCGTGTCCTGCCCGTTCAGCCTTGCGATTTCCTCCAGAATATCATTCCGCCGCCCCTGGCTGCTGACCTTCTCATTCCCGTTCTCCGGAGCAGAAACCTCTTCCGCCCCCGCCAGAAGGTCCACAGCGTCATTAAAAATCTTCCTCTTCGTCCATTAGCCTTCATACGAAACCAACTCCTTTGCAAACTTTTTATAAGCCATCCCCGCACTCGCCTTCGGGCTATATTCCGTCACCGGCAGGCTGTAATAAATGCTCTCCCCCACCTTCACCGTACTAGGAATCCTCGTCTCAAACACCCGTATCTGCTCCTGGAAACTCTCCGTCACTTCCTCCGTCAATACCTTACACTGCTTCGTCCTGGACTCGCACATGGTCATCAGGATGCCCGCAATCCCCAGCCCCGGATTGATCCGCTTCCTGATTTTCATCACCGTCCGCAAAAAATCCTGCATCCCCATCATAGCCAGAAGCTGGGGGTTCACCGTGATAATGACTTCATCCGAAGCAGCCAGAGCATTGATTGTCAAAGTCCCAAGGGACGGGCAGGTATCAATCAGAATGTAATCATACTTCTCCCGCAGCGGCTCCAGAATCTATTCTTGCCTTTTCATCAGTCGTTTTTTGAGCGCTCTAATCCTCTCACCATAGCGACTTGAATAAATCAAACCTACCAAAAGCATTCCAACTGCAAATCCCTGTGCAATATCCAGTCCAGCCATAACTGTCGGATTATCATAAAGGCTTGTTCCTTTAATGATAGTGTAGGCTACTACTAAAAGCATTGCTATCCCATTGCATATCCGTACACGCTTATTGTATCGTTCCGCTTCTGCGTTTGTATAATCCACTGCTCGCAATACAGTTTCTTTCATTTCTTTATCCATATTCTCGCTTTTCCTTTCTCCATTTAGAACTTCCCGTAAGTCAACTTCATAATAATCTGATATTTCAATCAAAATATCTAAGTCTGGCATATTGTTGCCATTCTCCCAACGGGATATTGTTCTGTTTGATACGTTAAATTTTTCTGCAATCTGTTCTTGGGTAAGTCCTTTTTGCTTACGGAGTTCTTTTAAGAATTTTCCGATTTTTTCTTGATTCATTCTTTTCCTCCCTTCAGAAAAATCCTATCAAAACTGCCTGATAAAAAACAGGACACAAAGCGAGAAATGCCTTATTTTACTACCAGACAAGGTGTGTCTACCAATACTCATTAGTGCATATGCTCTAGTTTACCGCCATATTGGAATTTGCGACGTGGGAAACGCTTTCATCAGCGTTTCCCTAAATGGAACATATTACTTGGGGTCAGCTTCCTCGTTGAGGGGCTTATAGTTGCTGTCCATGTAGTTCTTTTTCCCGAAGGGAACGTAATTTTCATCCAATAAAATCAAGTTCCCGTTTCCCAAATCAGGGAACTGCCGCGCAACCTCCTTGAGCACTTCCCATTCATCTCTAGCATTTTCTTTGTTGTCCTCCTCCACCTGTCTTAACGCTTCTTGAATAGACTGCTCATCTGCCGTTCCCCAATAGAGAGGATGTGGCTGGAAGGAAGAATGGTAATCGCCGCCCTCATAGCAGAAAAAACAGGAGCAGGGGATTTTTTCAAATAGAATTTTTTGCGCCCCGTCAAGTTCCTTCACCTCCAGACAGTAACACCCATTTACGGTTGCCGCACCATCCCGCACGGTCATGTTTGCGATTGCCATGATGGTGAGGGGTTCCGTTTTCACGATCATGCCGGGAACCAAAAGCCCTTCCTCGTACATTTCCCGTAAATATTCGTCAGAAAATTTTCCGACAGCCCGCCATAGGAAAAACAATGCAAGAAGGAGACAGATAACGGCGGGAATCCAGCTTTTAAACAAAGAAATTCCTGTCATGCACAGGAAGCACACGCAGATTATTGCGGAATTTCTCCGCTTTTTAACGACGGCTTTTATTATTTCATCTTTCTGCCGTATCCGGCTCACATCTGCATGGATGCCGGATTTTACACTTGCCTCGAATTGTGAATAATCGACCATTTTTTACTCCGTTTCTTACGTTTCTGTAGATTACTAATATTTTTTATAGATATATTCAGTAAAAATCCGATAAAAACAATATACAATCCAGACCACCCAAGTTATCTCCCACTTGTGTGATATTACAGAAATCATCAAATAAAGAACAGCAACAGTAATAGCAATAATCCAATTCGTTATTTTTTTCTTCTTGGTTATTTCATTGGCTGATACTTTTACAACATCTGACAACAGACTTTCATATTCGATATCAACGCTGTTTTCTGTTCTTTCGCCCTTGAATAATTCTGCTATGGTAATTCCCAGAGATGCAGCTAAGGGTTCAATAAGAGATACATCTGGAAATCCGATACCCCGTTCCCATTTAGAAATAGCTGCACTTGATACTCCCAATTCATTCGCTAAATCCTGCTGCGTTCGATTTTGTTCTTTTCTGATAGCAAAAATTAGGCTACCTGTTTTTTGAGCGTTCAATATTTTCACCTCCTTTCCGATTTTATAATATCAAAAAAAACACCATATTCAAGAAACGCTCCGTTGAAATGTTAAACGCTGCATTGGATTTATGCAAAAAATAACTTCCCCTTCGACAATCCCCCTTGCACAAGCACGTATGCTATTCATTCTTCCTGTCCATTCTAACTTCCTGTATAACGTTATTCAAGGATATACTTCCTGTAATTCCGCTTGAAATTACGCTTCTGCACGAACTATCGGTCAGATATGCGCTGCCGGTCACTACATCTACTGTAATATCGTCTCGACAGGTCGCCCCCGAAACAGTTACTTTGCCTGTGGTAACGGAAAGGTCAAGTGCGCCGGCAGAAGTATTCTCTACACGGATATTTCCTGTGATTGCTTTTATTTTGGCTAATTTTGAAACGGACGCAAAAAAATTAATATCACCTGTACTCAAAGAAATATTAACCTGAATTATTCATGAGCATATAAAAATGCTCGATACTACAAATCCTTGAACCAGTTCCCGTGAAATCAATCG
>NZ_CALPCM010000068.1:0-8222 GCF_943193015.1 Hominisplanchenecus murintestinalis | reverse complement strand
CTAACACAGATGCAGGCATTAGCCAAGAGTCTGCCGGAATATCCGGTTGTCAGGGCAATGGGAGGTGTTGGAAATGTCCTTGCGCCTAAATTGATTGCAGAAATTGGGGATGTGAGAAGATTCCATAGCGGAAAAGCCCTGATAGCCCACGCAGGAATAGACGCGCCGCCCTATCAGTCAGGGCAGTTTATGGGGACAGAGAGGAAAATATCCAAGAGAGGTTCTTCCAGCCTGCGAAAGATTGGATATGAAGTGATGAGATGTCTGAAAACCCATAAAGAGCCAGCAGACGCAGCAGTGTATAGATTTATTTTGAAGAAAGAGAAGGAAAGTCAAAACGTGCAGCAAAAATAGCGGGATTAAATAAATTCCTTAGGATTTATTATGCACGTGTGATGGAAGTATACCAGAAGTAAAAAGAACTAAAACAGCGGATACGGCAGACCGGATTTTCCACCGGTCTAATTGTCGTGGGAAAAATTCATACGAAAAATATATTTAAAAACCTGCTAAAAAGTCTTGACTTTTGTTAGCAGGTTTTTATGTTCTTTTTTCGGGCAGTGATCTATCTGCTCATGCAACGCAGATTTGACTTATACATAGCATATCGGGGATTTGCAGGAAGCCAGTTAAAAAAATCCCTGCTTATGCAACGCTACTTCTCACCATGAAACCAGAAGTAGAATCTCCACTTAATAGAACATATATCTCCTATAACCGTAGAGGTCACAGAACCTTTGCGGTTTTTCTTTTGTCGTTTTTTATCGGAATGTGCCGCAGGGCTGTTTCCGCTGTTGGCTGTCGTTCGCCGCCTATCCAATCTGGATTTTTACATTTTTAAAAATTCGGATTGGAGGAAATAAGGAATGGCATATAACCACGGACGTGAGGACAGGAAATGGCGTATCTGGAAAGAAGCCGAGGAAAAAGTGCTGCGTGAGCATGGCGTTGATGAAGCGGTCATTGAGCAAATCCGCATGGAGGACAGGGCAGATTTTAATTCCAACAGGAGGTTTTACCGATGGACGAGCGACTTCGGCGAATACCTTGAGGAAATGGCGGACGCTGAACAGCAGGCAGAGCCGAATAGCGTTGCGGACTTATTGGACGAGATTGAAGACGAGAAACTGTATCAGGCACTTCTTACGGTGGACAAGCATACCCTGCTCATTCTCCTGCTGAAAATGCAGGGGTATTCCACAAGGGAGATTGCGGCAATGGCAGGGCTTACCGAAAGGGCGGTCTACAAACGCCTTGAACGGCTTCGTAAAAAATTAAAGCCTATTTTTTATCCTTTCGGGGAAATTTAACCATTTCCACGGGCTATTGGGTGGGAGGGCAATCCTCCCGCTCAATTTTTTTCGGGAGGAAAGGAAATGGCATACGGGGCAAAGACATACACGCTTCGGGAGGAATCCACGGAAAGCGGCAAAAGATATTTTATCAGCTTTAAGGACGGGCAGGGGGAACACCACGAGATAGAAGTGTCCGAGAAACTCTTTCTTGAATTTCGACAGATGGAAAGGAGGAACAGAAACCTTCAGCAATGGAACTAGCGGCACAGGGAGTTTAACGAGGTATGGGATGAAACCCTTTACAGACGGGCATTGCGTGTTCCCAAAACGCTTGATGAAAGAATGATTGAAAAAGAACGGAATGAGATATTCGCTAAAGCGGTTGCCCGACTGCCAGAGATACAAAGGCGGCGTTTCCTGCTCTATTACGAGTATGATTTTAATTTTTACCAAATCGGTGAAATGGAGCATTGCACCGCTTCCGCTGTCCAGAAGTCCGTTTCGGTTGCAAGGGAGAAAGTTAAGGCAGAAATGAGGAAGTATCTCAAACCATGAGTGCCACCGTCCGAAAAAGAAATCCGCTTATTATCGGCGTGGCACTGGCGGCATTACATACTCTCACTTTTTCCGTGGGAGTAAATCTATTTTAAGGAGGTCAACGCCTATGCGCAACAAAACCAAAGACATCGCCCGAAAGGAGGAATCCCATGCAGAAACTTCAGACAGTCAATGCAGACACGCTCCTCTATGAGCCGCTTGAGAAGCCATCCTTTGTGGTGGATGGTCTGATACCCACGGGCTTAACCCTGTTCTGCGGCGCACAGAAAATCGGCAAGAGCTGGCTCATGTTAAAGCTCTGTCTCTGCGTATCGCAGGGAATCCCCTTATGGGATATGCCGACACAGGAGAGCGACGTGCTTTACCTCTGCCTTGAGGACACGTTTTGCCGCATCCAAAACAGGCTGTTCCGCTTGACAGACGAAGCAAGCGGGCGGCTTCACTTCGCCGTGGCGAGCGATAAGCTGTCAGACGGTCTTATCGTGCAGTTGGAAGATTATCTGAAAGAATACCCCGACAGCAGGCTCATTGTGATTGACACCTTGCAGAAAGTCCGCACCGCATCCAAAGACAACGCCTATGCAAGCGATTACGGGGACATCTCCCTTATCAAAGACTTTGCCGACAGGCATTCTCTGGCGGTCATTGTCGTACACCACATCCGAAAGCAGAACGACAGCGACGTGTTCAACAAAGTGTCTGGCACGACAGGACTGACGGGTAGTGCGGACGCAACCTTTGTCCTGCAACAGGAAAGCCGTGCGTCCAATGCCGCAAAGCTGTATGTGACGGGCAGGGACACGCCCTATCAGGAGTTCACGCTCCGCTTCCGTGATTGCAGTTGGGAACTGGTGGAACGTAAGGAGCAGGAACAGCTTGCCAAAGAAGCGATACCAGACGTCCTTTTTCGGATTGTAAATTTTATGCAGGACAAAGAGGAATGGACTGGCACAGCCACAGAGTTATTGGACGCTCTGGAGGAAACAGAAACAGCGGCAAATGTCTTGACAAAGTGGATGAACGAGTACCGCCTTGACTTCCTGCTTGAAAACCATATCCGTTATGATTTCAGCCGCAGGAGCAGCGGGCGGATGATTTCCCTTGCCGTTGCCACCGACATTTAAACCTATGTGACATCGGCGGCTTTACCTTATGCGTGACGGTCATGACGATGATGACGGTGTTTTTGGGATACCCCCTGCCACTGTCACCGTCATAGCGGATGTATGTAAAATCGGCGGCTCTGCCCTGCGGGTGACAGCGGTGACAGTGATGACGGCAATATTGGGATACCCCCGCCGCTGTCATCCCTACGGGAGAACACCCCGTAAACGCAAAGTGCAGGCGTGGGCTTTACTCGCCCTTTTCGGCTCGTAAAGCCACCCCTGCGGTCAGAAAAAACTCCCGATTTTTCTGACTGCGTTTACAGGGTGTAACACACTACACTTTGCCTTGCAAAGTCGTGTGCCAGACGTTCCCTCTGGACTCCCTTAAAGCAGGGCATACGCCCTGCTCCATCCTGCGCCTTACGGCTTCGGATGGAAGAATGTCGGCGTGAGAGTGACGGCTATGACTGGCGATAGGGGGTATCCCAAAATCACCGTCATCATCGTCATGACCGTCACGCATACAGATTACCCGCCGAAGAAAGGAAGATTGACTATGCCCTATGCAATCCTGCGTTTCCAGAAACGCAAGGCAGGCGGCGTTGTGGCTTGCGAACGCCACAACGAGCGGAAGAAAGAAGCCTATAAAAGCAACCCAGATATTGATATGGAACGCTCCAAAGATAACTACCATCTTGTGAATCCGCCCCGCTACACCTACAAGAAAGAGATAAACCAAATGGTAAAAGAAGCAGGCTGTAAGGTAAGGAAAGACAGTGTGATGATGGTGGAAACACTTATCACCGCTTCGCCCGAATTTATGAACAGCTTACCGCCCGAAGAACAAATAGCCTATTTCCAGACGGCTCTTGACTTCATTTCGGAGCGTGTGGGGAAGAAAAATATCCTCTCCGCAGTTGTTCATATGGACGAAAGAACGCTCCATATGCACCTGTGCTTTGTGCCGCTTACGCCAGATAACAAACTGTCAGCGAAGTCTATCTTAGGCAACCAAAAGAGCCTGTCCGAGTGGCAGACCGCCTACCATGAGCGGATGTCCGCACGGTGGAATCAACTTGAACGGGGGCAGTCCTCAATGGATACAAAGCGGAAGCATATCCCCACATGGCTCTATAAACTGGGCGGCAGACTGGATAAACAGTATGAAGAAATCGTGTCTGCCCTCTCCGACATCAACGCCTTTAACGCAGGAAAGAAGCGTGACAAGGCACTGGAACTGATTGCGGCATGGCTCCCAGACGTGGAGAAATTCTCTAAGGAAATCGGAAAACAGCAGACGTATATTGACAGCTTGAAAGAGAGAATCGGGCAGGAATCTGATTATGCGGGGCGTATGCGTGATGAAAAGTACGAGCAGGAATTAAAGGTACAAAAAGCCAACCAGAGGATATTTGAGTTGCAGAAAACCAACGAGCAGATGGAAAGGTTATTGAAAAAAATACCTCCAGAAGTATTAGAGGAATTGCAGAAAAGCAATCGGAATAGAGCGAAAGAAAGGTAGGAATGTGAATGAAGAAACAGGATTTTAAGGTATTAAAGACCGCAGATTTATATCCATTTCCCGACAATCCGTTTCATGTGGTGGAGGATGAAATGCTGTCAGAATTGGCAGAGAGTATCAAAGAGTTTGGAATCGTAACACCGATAATCACACGCCCGAAAGAGGACGGGAACGGTTATGAAATCATTGCGGGACAGCGGCGTGTGCGTGCTTCGGAGCTTGCAGGCATAAACACAATCCCCGCTTTTGTCCTGCCCTTAGACCGTAACCGAGCCATCATCACCCTTGTGGACAGCAACTTACAGCGTGAAAATATCCTGCCATCGGAGCGGGCGTTTGCTTATAAAATGAAATCCGAAGCCATGAAGCGGCAGGGTTTCCGCACGGACTTAACCTCGTCACAAGTTGGGACGAAGTTGCGGACGGACGATAAAGTGGCGCAGGGCTTCGGCGTGGGCAGGATGACCGTGCAGCGTTTCATCCGATTGACGGAGCTGATACCGCCGATTTTGCAGATGGTGGACGAGGGGAGAATCGCCCTCACGCCTGCGGTGGAGCTGTCCTTTCTGAAGAAAGGCGAGCAGGAAAATCTGTTCTCCACAATGGAGAGCGAGGAAGCAACGCCCTCACTCTCACAGGCACAGCGGATGAAAAGCCTAAGCCAGAGCGGGCGGCTTGACATGGATACCATCTTTGCGATTATGACGGAAGAAAAGGGAAACCAGAAAGAAACCGTGAAAATCGGCATGGAGAGGTTAAAGAAATACTTCCCGAAAGGAACAACGCCCAAGCAGATGGAGGACACCATCATCAGACTTTTGGAGCGTGAATTGCAGAGGAAACGGGGCAGGGAAAGCCGCTAATCTTCTCTTTTCGGGAGGTAAGTACAGAAAGTTGAGGTAGAGAATGAAAGAAATCCAGTACGAGATTGTAAAGGAAATCGCCGTATTGTCGGCGAGCGACAGCGGCTATACAAAGGAAATCAACTTGATTTCATGGAACGGGAAAGAACCAAAATATGACATCCGCAGCTTTTCCCCCAACCGTGAGAAGTGCGGCAAGGGAATCACGTTGACCGCTGATGAAGTGGCGGCGCTCCTTAAAGCATTGCAGGAAGAATTGAACAGCGGGGATTGATTGTGTCTGATTGGCAGGGCGGGAGCATTTTTATATACTCCCCTGCCCTGTCTGGAAAGGAAGATTTGAGTATGGGCGAGGATAAGAAAGCGAACAAAAAGAGAAAGCGCATTGTGGCAAAACAGCCAGTGCAGATGATTGTCAGCCGTGAATATGTCGGCACACAGACCGTTGCCGAAGCATTCATCCCGATTATCTTCGAGGACATCCGAAAGAGCATTACGGGAAATGACACCTTCGACAATGACGGGTTATCCGCTTAGAATGTACGCAATGGAATATGAAACCTATTAGAGCAAAGACGGAGGTTTTACAGTATGGCAGGAATCAAAGAAGAAAAGAAAATCTATTCAGTCGGCATTTACTGCCGCTTATCTAAGGACGATGGCACGGAAAACGAGAGTGCGAGCATTGCCACGCAGAAATCCATCCTCACGGATTATGTGAAAAAGCAGGGCTGGCACTTGGCAAAAACGTATGTGGACGATGGTTATTCTGGTACGAATTTCCAAAGACCGAGCTTCCAGAACATGATTAAGGACATTGAAAATGGGCTGATAAACTGCGTGATTACAAAGGATTTATCAAGACTGGGGAGAAATTATCTTGACTGCGGGCTGTATCTGGAAGTCTTTTTTCCCGAAAATAATGTGCGGTATATAGCGGTCAATGACGGTGTGGACACACTTAATAAATCAGTGATGGACATCACGCCGTTCCGCAATATCCTAAATGAAATGTATGCCGCCGACATATCAGTTAAGATAAAATCGGCGTACCGTGCGAGGTTTCAGCAGGGGAAATTCATGGGGACGTATGCGCCCTATGGATATATCAAAGACCCTGCCGACCATAATCATCTTTTGATAGATGATAAGGTGGCGCACATTGTAAGAGAGATATTCGACCTTGCACTTGCGGGAAACGGAATCTCCAAAATCCGCAAGCACATCAATAAAAAGCACGTCTTACGCCCTGCCGCTTATGCGGCGGAACAGGGGGCGACAGGTTATGAGCGGTACTTTGAGGATAACGAGGAAAGACGTTATATTTGGAGTGAGAACAGCGTGAGGGACATTTTAAGAAGCCCTATCTATGCGGGAAACCTTGCAGGCTACAAGCGGATTGCCGCTAACATGAAAAGCAAGAAACGTCCCTCTAAGCTGCCCGAAGAATGGGAAGTGATACCGAACACCCATGAGGGGATAGTCACGCAGGAGGAATTTGACACCGTCCAACAGCTTATCACAAGCCGCAGACTGCCAGAGAACAAGGGCGGATTTGAGAATATCTTTGCAGGCGTTATCAAGTGTGCGGACTGCGGCTACGCTCTGCGGGCTATGAGCGCAAACAGGAGGAAACGCCCCGACATCATCGACTGCGTACAATACACCTGTAATAATTATGGCAGGTACGGCAACGTCATGTGTACCGCACATGCCATTGAAGCGAGGGATTTATTCAACGCTGTCCTTGCCGACATCAACCGTTTTGCGGATATGGCGGTGAATGACGAGCGGGCGGTAAGGGCGATTGAGAAGCGTCTAACGGAAACAGACCAGAGCAAAGCAAAAACAATGGAGAAAGAACAAAAGAAGCTGAATAAACGCCTTGCGGAGCTTGACAGGCTGTTTTCCTCTCTTTATGAGGATAAGGTCATGGAGCGTATCACCGAGCGAAATTTCGAGATGATGTCGGGGAAATACCAGAAAGAACAGCTTGAAATCGAAGCACGGTTGAGGGAAGTAACGGAAACGCTCAATGAAAATTACGAGAAGTCGCAGGGAATCCGTGACTTCCTCTCCCTTATACGCAACTATCAAGGCTTAAAGGAACTGGACGCAACCGTGGTAAACGCACTGATAGACAAGATACTTGTTTCGGAGCGTGAGAAGTCAGCGGACGGAACGGTTAGGCAGGAAATCAAGATTTATTATAAATTCATCGGCTTTGTCGGTGAATTACATATCACACCTACGAAATGGTGGACAGCGTTGCCCGCTAAACATTGTACGGTGTGCGGCGTTGAATATGTCCCCGGCTCTGGCATATCGAAGTATTGTCCCGATTGTGCCAAGAAGATACAGAGGGAGAAATCAAACGAGTGCAAACGCAGGAGCAGGGAACAGAAAAGGATGGCATGTATTGAACTGTCCGCAAAATCTAACTGACTGATACGGATAATAGAATTGATAAACTTAAAGGTAAAAGGATAACAGAGTATTTGGTGCAGCGTTTATGATTGAATTTATGGTTGGAAATTTTCTCGATTTTAGTATATATTAGTATATATTGGTAACGAAAGGAGATAAAATTATGGGTAGTCAAGGAAAAGAACAGGAAGAAAAGCAAGAGAAGAAATGCTTTATTATTACACCTATAGGAGATTCAAACTCCGTTATATTTAGAAAAGCAAAAGGGGTTATTGAGAGTGTTATTAGACCTGTCTTGCAAAAAAATGGGTTTAATGATATAAAAGCAGCTTATGAAATAAATATTTCTGGTATGATAACGACACAGATTATCAATGATATTGGGGTCAAAAGCCCCGCTATAGTACCTTGAAAAGTTCATATATTTTGTAGTAAATACAAGCCTAAATAG
>NZ_CALPCM010000067.1:0-8405 GCF_943193015.1 Hominisplanchenecus murintestinalis | reverse complement strand
ATATCAAACAATACAATGCTGCTAAATGCGACATAGCTGCATAAAACACTGCAAATCCAACGAATCAATATCTTTTTGAAAAATGATATTTTCACCAAGGGGAAAGTCTGCCCTTTTTTAGAAGAAAAATATTTTTCATTTACCTATTGACATTTATTAGCTGGACTCAATCGTTTATAATCACATTTTATATACAGAACCAACTGAGTTGGTCGCATACCAGGCGACATTGAAATTTCGCCTTTCCTTTTCACTTAACCAAATACCGGTTGCCCATAAGCATACAATACATCATTGATCTCAAACATATCATAGATTTTATTCTGCAAAAAATATGCCACTATAATATCCGTTTTGGAACTTCTGGATAATGCAAACCCGGCACTACGGAGCAAATCCTTTGCTTCATCCAGGGATAACTCCAATGCTATTGTAAAAGCCAGCACTGTTTTCTTATTTGGTGCGTAGTTGATATCTTTCCGGATCTTTGAAAAATGTCTCCGGTCAACATATGCTTTTGTATATACTTCAGAATCTGTCAATCCCCTCTCATCAATCATACGAAGAAGACGTTCTGAAAAAGTCTCTTCCATCTGGTTCATCAGATCATCTATGTTCCGGTTTGTCGCCATTGTCTGCGACATTTCTTTGGTAATCTTCGTTTTTTTCATGCTGCCCATGTCAAATTCCGCTGGAGCAGACATATCTGTCTCATAGTCAGCAGGTGCTTCCTGCTTCTTCTGTTCCTTTCTCTTTTTCCGGAAGCTTGTTATTTTATCAAAGATGGACTTCATTTCTTCATCCATTTTAATATCATCTGTCCCTGGCTCGTAGTATTTGTCTATGTACTTTCCAACTTCTTCAATCAATTCTTTGTTTGCCATATACTTTACACCTGCCTTACTATTTCATGTTCTCATTATAAACCAAATTTGACTTTTTCACAGCTATTTTCATTCATCGTAATGGCGCATCCATCATCGAATACATTTGCATAACAAATGTTCTCTATATACAAATTTATCAATCCAATATCTTTTCTTGGTCGCATACCAGGCGACATTTTAAACAAAAAAAAGAGAGACCACCTCATAAAAGGCAATCTCTCTGTATCACATCTTTGTGCCAATACATGTATCAAACCATAATTATTTCATGCAAGCTCAACCCCTTTCTCTTTGCTATCTTTTCCCTGCTTTTTCGCAATAATCTCCTTATTGATTTTCAACCGCTCATGAATAGATTTCTTTTCCTTTTTCTCCATTGTTTTTTTGCTCTCTATAAGGGAGCCCTGTTTTAGGGCGCCCTTATCAGATACTGTTCTTTCAACCAACTTCTTTTCTCCATCCACCGATAATTGAACTGCTCCTTCAACTTTTTCTGGTGCCTTCTCTTCCAAACTGCAGAAACTCTGCAAATACGGCAGTACATGCTCCTGCATATCCGTAAGATCTGCTATATATGCCTGAAAAGATTCTTCTCCCTTACCCTTTTGGTAATTCAGCCAGCTTTCGTCATGCAGCTTCATTTCATTCTGGTTCTTTAACTGGCTCACAATACCGCCGTTTCCATCCCCGATATTGATTTTTCCTTTTAGTTCCTTCATCTGGTCACGATCCGGGTAGTAAATTGTAAAGTACATCTGTACAGTTTTCTCCGGCATTCCTGTACTTGGATCTACTTTTGAAGCCAGATCTGTATCCATTTTGGCTGTTATTTCATCCAGGCTTCCCCGCTTCTGATAACCGGAAATGTTCATTTCCTTATCCTCACAGAAATTGATGCGGACAACCGGTACTGCTGTCTCCGGTATCTCCGGCTGGTAAGCTTTCAGTTTCTCCAGAAGTTCTTCTGCCCGTAAAGACTCTTCACATTCCTCATCTACAATATCTTTCAAGAACGGAATGTACTTATGGGCATAACCACATCTTAATTCCAATGCGACAGTTTCCACCATATCTTCCTCCGGGCTGAAATTGTCGTGATAATCATAAAAGTCAAAGTCTTCCGCTAATTGATCCAGTGCCGCCGCCAGTTCATCCGCAGTCATTTTCTCCGGATAATAATGGACATTCAATTCCTTCGGGGGATAATAGCGAAAATCCGGAAATGCTTCTACGATCTTTTCCAATGCCTCATTTACCATTGGAAGTGCTGCCAGAAATGCCACATCATCCAGGCTGTCTCCCCGGATTGTTTTCCGGTTTACCAAGGATACTTCCGCCTCATCATAAAATGTATCATTCGGGTCACGGTAAATAATGCCCATGCCGTTTCCATAGTAACTTAACGTAGGGTCATCAATGATTTCCCGGTATTTTGCTAGTATCTCATCCAGATTGGTACTCTTATCAATTTTGCCAAGGCTATGGTATTCATCACATTCTGCAGCATAGTATTCCAGATATGGCTCTTTTTTCGGTGGCATATTATTCAGGACGTTATCGATCATATTATAGTTTGCCTCTTCCAACTCTTCTACTTTCGCCAATGGCTTATACTCACCACTGATTTCCATCTGCTCCGTTTTTTCATCCAGATACCGTTCGGATTTTTCAAGGAACTCTTCTAACGTACCAGTTTTGTCCGGTCTGATCTGGTTCATATCCACTTTCATATTTCCGACCTTATACCCAGCTTCATTCAACACGGAAAATAAATCATCCTCACGGACAGTTCCCTCATAAGCAATTACCACATCCAAATCCGAATCCTCATGATATAGCCCATCCCTTGTTCGGCTTCCATACACACGCACAGCCTGTATCCTGGCATCCAGATCGTTTTCCATAATCTCTGCCTGTGCAATCGCCCATACAGTCTCTTCGATTTCTGACTGGCTCATTCCATTTAATCCTGATTCCGCTTCCGTATGATCCGAAATAACCGGCACCCGTTTTCCCTGACTTCTTGCTTCCTGAAGGATCTCTGCCTCTACTTCTTCCGCTTTTTCCTGAAGTTCATCATAATCTACCGGTATCCGTTCTAACTGCTCCAGCCCTTCATCTTCTAAAATACTCTGAATAGCCTGTCCCATAGAAATATCAGGAACATATAAAATGCCTCCGTCCATGAGCTTATACTCCTTATCATAAAAGGAATAATCATATCCCTCCGTTGCCATCTGAATCGAAAAGTATTGATCCCCAATCCGGTAAGCCACTTCTTCCTGGTTCAGTTCCGGCTCTAATTGCAGGAAATCCGGCAATTCACGGAAGCTGATACTGTCTACAAAATATGCTTTTACATTTCCATTTTCATTGAGGACTACAATATCACTTACCGATAAGGAATGCCCGGTATAATCTGCCGGATGGGCAATATTGAATTTCTCATACAGAGAATCCAACGTATCGCCATAAAGCATTTTATCGAAATAGATTAGCTCATAGTCCTCTTTTCTCACCTGATATCCATGCCTTTCAATAAAATTCAGATCCATAAATTCATATTCTCTGCCGGGGCTGCCCTCAACGATCTGGTATATTCCATACCTGTTTTCTGTACCCAGAAGAAGTTTTGCCTCTTTCAGCGACTTTATCTGTGGATACTCCTGCATCCGTTTTTCCAACGCCCTGATCCGTTCCACCTCCTCTCTCTCCATCTGATAATGCTCCGGTCCTCTTTCAATCTCCATTCGTTCCCGCACCGCAATCGGTCTTTGATAAGTGGTAACTAGAAATACTGTCTCCCCCGCATCAAACATCCTTAATGCTTCATCTCTATCAAGATCTGTCATTGGAGGCTGATACAATCCAGCTTCCTCAAAATCTATTTCTTCCTCCTGCTCCTGCATACGCTGCCACGCATCTTTTTCAATTCCATAGAGACCTTCATGCTCCAATATCATCTCCCTACTGGCATAGTCCCCATGGGAACCATCTGACTGCAGGCAGTACACCTTTTCCCCGACACGATGAAGCTCCAGTGCCATCTCCTGACGAAGAGGGAACATGTCATCTGCGGTATAGCCATATCCCTTTAGCTCTGCCATTCCTACGGAACGATCCGGGAATCCGTCAATTTCCTCTTTGGCATCCCCCAGGATTTCATCCACCTTCTCCAAATCCGAGGAACGGACAGCGTCTGCCAGGTCTCTGACTATTTTCCTGATATGATAATCATCTCCGGTCATAGCAGCATACTCCAAAATCTGTTCCTCTGTAAGCACAATGTTTTCCCGCTGTTCTGCCCGCTCCATCTGTCTCTGGGCATAGTCCCGAACTTCTTTTTCTGCCATTGTCACAATCCTGTTCATTGCCATACGCATTTCCTCCCTATCGTCCAATTCTTCTGGCAAGTACAATCAGCCTGCCGTTTGGGCTGGAATATTCACAGGTAGATAAAGAAAGCAGCTCATCCTCCTCTCTGACGGTAACACCCGTCGGATAAAGCTGATAAGCTGCCATCTGCTGTAAATAATCCATCTGTTGTTTTCGTGTATCTTTGTGTAAAAAATCATAATAACCACCGCTTTGTGCCACATTTGTCACATACACGGCAGCTACTTCATACTGGTATTTCCGGTTTTTCAAGAATAACGTGATTTCCTCATGCTCACGGTAATACTCTTCTTTTTTATACCCATTTAATTGCTTGAACATACTGCCATCTTTCATTTGGTGACCATAAATAATCAAATGTTCCTGCCTGGCATCAATATCATTGCGGCAATCCAACATCAGTGTTCCACAGATAGCATAGTTCTTTTGAAAATCATGGTGCAGATAAAACTCATTGTCTTTTCCCTGCACGACCGGATAACTGATATCGGTTACATCAATCTTCAGCCACCCGATGCTGTCTGCATTTTCATCCAGCAATGCCTGATAATCAAAGTCATCTATTTCTGTCATTGGGTTATCCGCATTGGATTCTATATCATAATCCTCTGTATCCTTTTCCGGAAACGCTATCTCTTCCACCTGCCGGTAGTTCTGTCTGTTATCATAAGAATCCTGCCAGTAATCCAAGAGATATTTTCCACATATCACCGAAACAACCAGAAACACAGTCAGCATCATATTTTCTATTTTTCTCACACAGCACCTCCTTCCGGGCATGAAAAAACCGGCAGGTATTTCACTGCCGGTAAACGCCATAACTTAATATAAAGTTCCTACATATTTTCCATCTTCCAGATGCATATAGCACTCATTCATCTGTGCAGACTCTATCATCTGCAGAACATATTCCATCCCAGTGGCAAGTTCCTTTTCTTTAAACTCTTCCATCGGAATCCAGTAAACACTTCCTTCCCCAGAACTATGTAATATTCCTGAATACTGAACTGCTTTATACAGGAAAATCACATGATGCGTACCTGATTTATTCCAATGATATACGCCACAGAACAGAGGGTTCTCAATCGTAAGTCCCGTCTCCTCGTAAACTTCACGGATGACAGCCTTTGTAAAGATCTCGCCATTTTCCACATGCCCACCCGGAAACGTTGTTCCGGTATAACTGTCATTTACTTTATCCAATGCAAGTACATTTCCTTTTCCATCTTGCACCATACATAGATTCATGAAGCAAACTGTTTCCGTTTTCTTTTCCTCATGCTGGTTAAGGGACCGTCTCACTCGTTTGTTAATATCAGCCCTCTTTTTCTTATAATGTTTTACAACTTCGCCATAAGGAATCCATATGTCTGCATCGGTGATCCGCTCATATACTTTTGAGATAACGTCCCCAATTTGCTTATCCCCGGGAAATGTATAGTTTTTCTCATAATATGCTTTTGTCTCCAGATACATCCATTCAGCTATTTTTTCCTTTTGTTTCAGTTTTAAATGAGAATACTTCTTATCCGTCTGAAGAAGTTTACCATCAATCATTTTATGGTTCTTCCGGGACAACAAAAACCATCTCCCTTCTATTCTTCCGTTTCTAATTCCAACCTCTGCAAAATATCCCTTATAATACCGGCATCTTCAATCAGATTAATGCCAAAGCATTTCTTTCCAGCATCCTTTAGCGACGCTCCTACATGATACGCTGTTTTTCTGTCAAGGATCAAAAAGCGGTCATGAAATACGTTCGTGTATTTCACATCCAATGTTGGATACTGCATATTAAAATTATCAACATCCGTTTTTGACAGCTTTGTCCTTTTTAGAGTATATACTGTAACGGCTACATTATCTTTTTTCTTTGAAAGCAGGTTCAGTGTTCCTACATCGACATAGCCGTCAATTAAAGTAATTTCTTTTTCTGCTTTTTGAATCAGGCTTACTATCAAGCTGAAAGCATCATATATTTGCCCATCAAAAAATACCTTTTGATTTGACTCCTCATGATCAGCTATGTACTCAAATATCTGCTCAAGCTTTTCATCAGTTTTTTTCTGGTATTCCAACTGTTTTAATTCAACATTACTGATACGCTCAAAAAGCAGAGAATTATTGGCAATAAAACGCCTCATCTCTACAAAAGCATTCATGATATTAATACTGACCTGAATAGCTACGTCACTTCTTAGTACTGCAGAAAGCATAGCAATTCCCTGCTCTGTAAAGGCATATGGCAGATATCTTCTTCCGCCTTTTTTCTCATTGTCTCCGTTACTTTTCATTGAGGTCGCAATTTGCGACCTCAAACTCTCTGTTTCTTTTTCTGTCAGTTGAAACCGGAATTCTTCTGGAAACCGGGCGATATTTCTTTTTACAGCCTCATTCAACCGCTTGGTCTCCACATGATAAAGCATTGCAAGATCACTATCTATCATAACCTGTTTGTCACGGATGACATAAATTAGTTTTTCAATAGCAGGCTGTACAACTTCTACCATCTGTGTTTCCGCAGTTCCCTGGTCTATCACTTCATTTGTCATTTGATCAGCCATATAATCTCCTTACTCAACTTGAAATACAAATTTGGCACGTCAAGCTGATACATTCATTTTTTATTTTTTCAAAACCTGCCTTTATTTTACATTATTTTCATTCTCTTGCATACCATTATTTAGCCAATACAAATCTCGCTTGATATCCCGATTCTGTCTTCAGTATTTTCCAGTTGAGTACTCTTTTTATATGCACTGATTTTATCATGAATCGAACATTTTTCTTTTTCAGGTTCGTCCTGCTCTTCTTCCCCTTCCATCACAGCTTCCTTTTCATCCATGTTCAACAAGGCATTCAGTTCCGACAGACGCTCCAATTTCTGATTCAGTTCTTCCTCTTTCGGGAATGTTTTTTTCACCTCTTCCATCGCATTTTTCAGCTGTCCCTGCACCGTCTCAAGCTTACGCTCTGCTTCCGCCAGTTTTTGCGGGATTGCTTCCAATGCGTTATTGATCCTGATGATATTACCATTTTCATCGGAACCAAGGCTGACACGATATACATTTTCATTTTTCAGGGAAACATGGATTATAAAATTCGAGAAATTAGAAAAAATGAATATCCAATATTATCTGATTTTCTGTACGAAGCAATTTTTATTCCAGAGGGCATGGACAAGCCGCCAAAATCTATTATCGAACGGCCAGAGCTGCAAGTATATATTAAGGATTTTGGAAAAGCGGATGATTGGTGTTTCGTTGTGGAAATAAAAGAGAAGATTGTAGGCGCAGTATGGGTTCGTATTATGAATGATTATGGGCATATTGATGATGAAACGCCCTCATTTGCTATTTCACTGTATGAGCAATATAGGAATATGGGCATTGGTACAGCACTTATGAGAGATATGCTTGAATTTTTAAAGAATAAAGGCTATAAGCGGACGTCTCTTTCTGTACAGAAGGTAAATTATGCAGTTCGTATGTATCAGAAAGTAGGTTTTGAAGTCATTGACGAAAATGAAGAAGAATACATCATGGTTTGTCGGTTGTGATGTGATGGGGAGGGAGGGTATGTGTAAATGACTGGTAATTTAGATGAAAAAGCGGTAAAGGAAGTCTTAAAAAGGATTATCGAGAATAATAACAACATTCCGTATAAGGCTAAAGCAGAGATAAAAGCGATAATAGAATTGGAACACAATCCAGAAAAATTGCTGCAAGAGTGCCTGCTGTATATGCTGTCATATAAGGGATAATCTGTGTTAAAGGAAGTAGTTGGAGATAATGCATTTACATTGACACCGCAACAGTGGATAAGAGCAACAGACGCAATCGGTATTATATCAAAATCAGGACGATATGGAGGTACATATGCCCATACAGATATAGCCTTTGAGTTTGCGTCGTGGATTTCCCCAGAATTTAAGCTCTATATTATTAAGGACTATCAGCGGTTAAAGAAAGATGAAGCAAACCGATTAGCGATTGGTTGGGATGCTAAGAGGGAACTTTCAAAAATAAACCTGAATTATTCACAACTGTGCCGTGAAAGTGGCTGAAAGCCACATAGTTACTGTATTTAAGCTGCTTATTGCATTTCATCTAATAAGTGAAT
>NZ_CALPCM010000066.1:0-8804 GCF_943193015.1 Hominisplanchenecus murintestinalis | reverse complement strand
TGAATGTTGTCCCATGAAATATGCTCCTCCTTACAGCGACAGTTTTATTATTTTGTCTGTCTACTATAAGGGGAGCACATCATTGCTCACTCATTCATCGGCTCTGCGTCTAAAGCGTCTGGCTCTTTGATGACGGTTACTTGTAAATCCTTTACTTCAATCAGAGTTTCCCGTTTGCACTTCGGACAGTAGAGAGGAAAGTTTTTCAGAATGGTATCTTCTCTAATTTTGTCACGGGTTTTGCTGCCACAGATAGGACAGCGTATCCATTCTGTTTGTTGTTTCATAAGCACTCCGATATAAATTTTTCAAGCATTGGATTAAGTTGCTTGGCATTACGCATTGGAAAGTCGTGGTTTGCTCCTTGTAATATCATTGTTTGACAGTTTGGATTTTGAGCAAGTAATGTAAGAGAAGTTTTCATATCTCTGACTTCCTTACTCCCACAAATCGCCAACATAGGTATCGTTACTGCTTGATATTCAGGTAACTTTGATAAATCTAATGTATTGGAAAAGAATGAGTCATACACCTGCGGAGTAATCTGTTTTGAATATTCTGCCATATTATCGGCTTGTTTTTTTGTGTAATTCCAATATTTCCCTTGAAATTGCACTAACCATCTCCAATGTAGCATTTTTGCGGATAAACCTGCAAGAGAACAGTACATCCGAATTGTATTCGGCTTGGGATTTACCCATGCGCTTAAAAATACGGCAAAGTCAAATAATTCGGGCTGCTTGCTGACAAGCATTATTGCAATCTGACCTCCAAGCGAATGACCGATTACGCCGATCCGTTTTTTATGTAGGGTTTTAATGAGCGCAAAGAGTTCCTCTACGGTCTTTTCTGGCTCATAAATCTCAGTAGCCGCCTTTCCTGCACCTGCTAAGTGAGGTACAATAAGATGGTATTTATCAGAAAAGCAATACTGCCTACAAAATGTATCAAGCGCACCCGCCCCATGCAGAAGCATGATAGTCGGATTTTCCTTGCTTCCATATTCATCATAATACAGCATAATTTTTCCTTTCTTTGTGAACAGTTTCAATAATAAATTTTTCTATTTCCTTGTTTACTTGCTCTGGATTATCTCCATTGGCAAAATGCTTTGCCTGTTTTATAAAATGCAAAGGATAACCTGTTTGCTTTGCCCATTCTTTGCAATATGCCTTAACCTTGCCTGTGCTGTCTTTCTCACCCACCAATATCAATATGGGGAACGAAAAATTAACATCTTTATTTTCTACAATAAAATATTCATATGCAATCCGCATTTGCTGGATAATTTCTGCTTTAGACAGCGGCTTTAACATAGACAACATTTTTTGATAGGAATAGCGGCTCTCTGATACTGACAATGCCATGCTCTTTCGTAAAAGATTTGTTGTAAAGCATTTTGCCATAGGAACAACCTGCTTCAGCCACCACAAGTCTGATTTTGAGTAATATTTAAGTCCCAATGGCGTTGTATCTAACGCCACAAATCCTTTTACCATATCAGGATACAAAGCAGCAAAATGTTGACTTGGATAGCCGCCCATAGACATACCCACTAAAAATGTTTTTTGAATGTTCTCTTTCTGCAATATGCTATGTAATATTTCTGCTGTATCTTGATAAGTGAATTTCTGATATGGTTTCGACAATCCATGCATAGGAACATCCCATAAGATGATTGTGTAATTATCTGAAAAGTAGGGTATCTGCTTTTCAAACATAGTATGGTCTGCGGTTACTCCATGCGTAAAAACAATACAGTCTGATACATTGTCATTTCTGGCAATCCAATAATGTACAGTTCCGCCTTGTGACAAAATTGTTTTATGCTGCATTTTGTTCACACCTCCTGCGTATAAACCTTTTTCCAAAAATCAATTAAAATAATAATTTCTTTCTCAATTTCATCTGGTATAATACAATTTAAACGATATTTTTTCAGCATATATCCATCGACAGCGTAAAAGATTTCAGCATACATTGTTTTTATATCAATATCTTTCCGAAATTTTGATATATCTATTTTCTCAAACACTATCATTTCACTTGCCTTGCTAACATCATTAAAGTTTTCTTGAATGGACTTGTGTATTTCTGGAGCCGTTTCATAATATGCTCTTAGCGAAAAAGCATATAAATGCGGATAATCACGCATAAGCGAACACTTTGATAATAGGCTTCTTTTCAGCATTTCAAAAAAGTCATCTGTTTCCAAAGTTTTGTATTCTGTAACCGCTTTCCTTGTCATCTCAATAGCGTTCATCCACAAGTACATATATAATTCCTTTTTGTTAGTAAAATAGTGAAAAAGCAATGCTTTTGAAATACCGCTCTCGTCTGCAATTTCCGACATTGGGGCTTTTTTATAGCTGTTTTCTGAAAACACTTTGTAAGCAGCGTTTATAATACGCCGCTGTTTTTCTAATGGAAGTTTGAAAAACTTGTCATTCATATACATTCTCCTTATTGACCGCAACGGTTAATGCAAGTATATTATATATCCGTTGACCGTTTTTGAGAAGACTATTGTTAAAATTAAAAAAATAGCAACAGAGCTTTAACCCTCTGCCGCTATGCCGCCTATGCGTAAATGATTTCAGTATTCACAATCTCCATCGCACAAGCCCGTATGTTATTCATCCTCCCGACCCATTCTAAGGCGTTTTCAGCCTTTAGCTGTTCCGTGATACCCTGCGCCTGCTTCATGCCCTCTATGAGCCGTTCAAGGCGTTCCTGCGCCTGCCTGTCAATGTCGGCAAGGTAGGAATTGAGCCTGCCGCTTGTGAGAAGATTTGTGTATGTAACCCTGCGGTGCTGTTTCAGATAGTCCAAGTGCCGCCGCCCGAATAAGCCAATCGGCTGTTCCTTTTCGGCAGGTAAGGCAATGCAGGGGATAAGGTAATCCCCCTGCCGCTCGTATCTGCCGCCCAGTTCCTCAAAAATTGTCTTTTCCATCGTCTTTCTACCTCCGTATTTTTAATTTGACCGTCTTTGCATGGGCGAACTTGATAATCAATTCGTCAACACAGTCCGTATACCTGCCCTCTGCAATCAGCTTGTTTCGGAAATCGTTTAGGCAGAGGATTATCACCCGCCGCTCCGTTTCATCAAGATACAAATGATACTTTTCCATCGTCTTTCCCCTCTTTTCTGCGGCGCATCTCCCAGCCGCCCGTATTCCTTAAAACCTTTGCCTTGAAGCGGCGTTCCCCTATGTAACCGCCGAAGCGGTAACAGATTTTAATTGCCTGCTCTGTTCCTGCTTCGGTTTGTGTGCGGTCAAATACCTCGATGCGCTCCACCAAAAGGTTGAGGTTTTCGGCGGTCAGCTCCTGTATCCCCACATATTCAGCCATCAGAGCCGCCCACTGCACCGCATTGGTCTGGCTGTCCTTGACCTCCTGCAGGGCGTTTTCAAGGCTCTGTATCTGCCCTAAAAGCTGTTCCTGCTCCGTCTGGTATTTGTCAATCAGACGGGCAAAATTATCGTTAGAGATACGCCCCGAAAGGGAATCCTCATAGAGCCTGTCGAATAACCTCGTCACTTCATCATAGCGTTTCTTCGCCTGCTTCAGCCTGCTTTCGTTAGATTTCCCCCTGCTCCCGTCCGCCTTTGCGTTCATCTTCACCGCCAGAGCCACCGCTTTATCCCTGTCCTCATAGGCAAGGCGGGCATGGTATTGGATATCGGCAAGGACGGCGTTGTATAAATCCTCGTAGAAAATGCGGTGGTCAGAGCAGGCTTTTGTGTCGTGGGCATAGGTGGTGCAGACATAAATGCGGTGTCTGTCCTTCCCCCAATACCGCAAGCCCAACGCCTTGCCGCAGGCTCCGCACTTCACAAGCCCCGAAAAGGGGGATACGAAATTATCCGTGGCATCCCGCCTGCGGCTTGAAACCTTTGCGTTCGCCCCGTCAAAAACTTCCTGCGAAACAAGCGGCTCATGGGTGTTCTCCACCCGTATCTGGTCTGCTTCGGGAACATTTTTATAAACCCCCACCTTAAACACAATCTCTTTCTTGCACATAATCGTGTGACCCAGATACAGCGGATTTTTAATAATATTCTGTATGACCGTGTGCGACCATTCGTATTTGTTGGCGGAATTTTCAAACCGTTCGGAGTAGTCCTTTTCCCCACGGGAGTGCAGCCACCAAGAGGGGGAGGGGACTTGTTCTTCTCGGAAAGTCTTAGCGATTTTGTGCGCCCCCATGCCCGCATTGGCAAGCTCGAAGATACGCTTTACAATCCACGCCGTCTCCCCGTCCACTATCAGCCTGTTATGGTTGTCGGGGGCTTTGCGGTAGCCGATAGGGTTAAAGGCAGTGCGGTAAAGCCCCGCCTTTGCCCTCGCCCGTATGGAAGAACGGATTTTCCTTGAATTGTCCCTGCTGTAAAATTCGTTTATGACATTCTTCAGGGCAGCAATATCGTTGTTCTTGCTGGCGGTATCCACGCAGTCGTTGACGGCGATATACCGCACATTCTTCATCGGGAAATAAATCTCCGTGAAATGCCCGACCTTTAGATGGTCACGCCCCAGACGGGATAAATCCTTTGTGATTACCACATCAATCTTCCCCGCTTCAATGTCATCAAGCATACGGTTGAAGTCTGGACGCTCGAAATTCAAACCGCTG
Source organism: Hominisplanchenecus murintestinalis (assembly GCF_943193015.1). Classification (NCBI taxonomy): domain Bacteria; kingdom Bacillati; phylum Bacillota; class Clostridia; order Lachnospirales; family Lachnospiraceae; genus Hominisplanchenecus; species Hominisplanchenecus murintestinalis. The sequence goes on along the minus strand of NZ_CALPCM010000066.1, from coordinate 4,163 downwards.
AATCCGTCGTCCACATAGACCTCCACCACCATAAAGCCGTGTTCCTTTGCATACTGCGTGAGCATTGCTTTCTGCGTTTTAATGCTCTCGCTGTCCCCCTGCGCCATATCGTCTCTGGAGTTGTCATTTTGGTGGAGAGCAGAAAACCGCATAGAATCAGCAGAAAAGCGTAACTACACCTTTTATCAATACCCCCACATAACACTCTTTTTACACCTTTGAACATAAAGCCATCTTCCTATACAATCAAACCATGAAAGGATGGTGTTGATTATGAGGGAAAAGAAAAACCATTTGTATGTGGACAGCCAAGAACGGAGCATTTTACTACATAGCCTTGTGGAACTGAAAAACCAGCTCATTCAGCAAGGCAGATATACAGACTGCGTTGACGAACTGATATTTAAGGTCGTAAACGCACCAGTCAAGAGAGTGAAAATTGAATATGTCTAAGGCACGTCATTATGAAGCCGCTTATTCTTATTGATTTTTTAAGAGTAAGCGGCTTTTTTTCGTCCCATCATTCTCTGATACAGTTACATAGCCACCTTGACAAAGTGGCTAAATCTATGCGAAAGGAGGACGCACCCTATGTCAAATTGCAAAGTAATCGCTTTAACCAACCAGAAAGGCGGCGTTGGTTATGAAAAGCTATACATTATGCAAAGTTAATGATAGAAATCCTTATAAATAAAGGATTCTTTAGTTGATTTACTTTCCATAATCCATCAAGATTTAAGTGTATTTTATCAATTCACTTAAGGAGGAACGCACGATGGAAAAATTAACTTTGCAGCAACTGATCAACCAAACCGGGGAAGCACTCGTACAGGCAGGTGCATCCAGCTATTACCAAAAAGTATTTAAAACTCTTACCAAACAGCTTTTGCTCTACTCCCACGAACAAGGTACTGATTCTTTCAGCATGGATTTTGGATTACAGTTTTTAGAAGACCATTATTCTATGTCATCTAAAATAGCGTTGAAAAAATGGTGTACCGCCTATTCCCGTTGTATAAATGCTTTGGCAGAATACCAGCGTTCAGGGAATGTAGTTCTTTATCTTGCCATGGATAAAAGAGCGTACACTTTCCCAGAGGGATTTAGATATAGCGCAGAAGCATATATTTCCCATCGGGAAGATATCGGGATAATAAAAAAATCAAATAAGATTTTCAGTTTATATCTGGAGCGCTTTTTTGCGTTTTTAAGCAGGAAGAACATTGCTTCTTTAGATACACTGTCTCTCAAAGACGTTTTGGATTTCATGGCATCTTTGAACTGTTATGAAAAGCCAACCATAAATCATACAATGCGTGCGGTGCGCTATTATCTGAAATACTGCCATGAACATGGTCTTATGGAGCAGGAGATGTTTTCAAAACTTCCAAACCCTCATTACAACAGGCAGAGCCGATTACCTTCTTCGTATTCAGCGAATGAGGTGACGAAACTTCTTGATTCGATTGACCTTGGGAATCCCTGCGGAATCCGTGATTATGCAATCATTCTTCTGATTGCAAGACTTGGACTGCGCAGCAGCGATGTCGCAAATTTAAGGTTTTCCAATATCGACTGGGAAAGAGAAGTAATCCATTTAAACCAGGTAAAAACAGGAAATCCGTTAGAACTTCCTCTTTTAGAAGATGTTGGCGAAGCGATCATTAACTATCTGAAGAACGCAAGGCCTAAAACCGACTCGGATCACGTTTTTGTGAGGCAGGTTCCTCCTTATACGGATTTCAATCCGGGTGCGGTCGGCGCCCTTGTAAGGGTACGTCTCCAGAGATCGGGAATCCATCTTGAAGGGAAAAAGAAAGGCTCCCACACACTCCGCCACAGCCTTGCGAGCCGCCTGTTGGAGCATGAGATTCCGCTTCCGGTCATTTCAGAAATCCTGGGGCACACAACTACTGAAACTACGATGGCATATCTTCGTATTGATATCACCGAGCTTCGGAAATGTGCATTGGAGGTGGCAATCTAATGACAAGAATCAGAAAATCTCCATCCATGACAGGTTCATTTGCGGAAGTTGCCCAGGAATTCATTCAGTACAAAAGAAGCACAGGTTTTAAATATGCAGATGAACCGAAATGTTTATCCCGGTTTTGCCGTTTCAGTGAAGAACAGGGTGTCACAGAAATAAAAATATCCCGCTCCCTTGCAGAAAAATGGACAGCGCCCCGGGCAGGTGAATCCGAAAAAAGCCGGTCACACCGCATTACCTGCATAAGACAGTTTGCCATATACCTTAATAACCTTGGTTATGATGCTTATATCGTGCCAGAAGTGAAGGGTTTGAATCACAGTTCATTTGTACCATATATATTTACGCATGAGCAGATAGCAGCTGTGATCAAAGCCGCTGATGAAACAGAACCCAAAGAAGCTGCAAGAAATATGCATCTGGCGTTACCAGTGATCTTCCGGATTCTTTATGGCTGTGGGCTTCGTGTGTCAGAAGTTGTCGGACTTCGCTGCAGGGATGTGAATCTCAAAGATGGGATTCTTACGATCCGTGAAGCAAAAACTGACCGTGACCGGTATATCCCATTATCAGATTCCGTAAAAGAAGCCTGTATATCCTATGCAGATAAAATCTGGTGGGAAAAAGACAGCGACTTTTTCTTCCCTGCTCCTGATAAGACCATGCTCAGCCCAATGACGATCTATCAAAGGTACCGCAGGTATCTGGAAGCGGCAGGGATTTCACATGGTGGAAAAGGGCAGGGACCCCGTCTGCATGATGTACGCCATACATTCGCGGTTCATGTTTTACAAAAGTGGATCAGGGAAGAAGCCGATTTAACGGCTATGCTCCCGATTCTTTCCACATATATGGGGCACAAAACAATACGCTCAACAGCAAGGTATCTGCGCCTGACAGCGGAAGTTTATCCAGACCTGATGAGGGAAGTGGAAATGTCATGTGCATACGTCATCCCGGAGGTATGCCATGAAGGAAACTGATTTTGCACAGTATTTAACGCAGTTCCTGTCAGTATATCTGCCCTGCCAGGTCGGCAGCAAACGTAATACCCAGATAGCATACAGGGACTCATTCTCATTATTTTTAAGATACTGCAGGGACCAGGAGAACCTTTTGCCGGAAAAGCTGACAGTTGCAAAAATAAACAGGGATCTGATCCTCCGCTTTCTGCAATGGCTGGAAGAGGAACGTAACTGCAAAGCGGCGACAAGGAATCAACGTCTCGCTGCAATCCATTCATTTTTCAGCTTTTTAATGGTAGAAGAACCACAGTATATACAGCAAAGCCAGAAAATCCTGGCGATTCCAATGAAAAAAACGGATACGGTGCCACTCATGTATCTTCCATTGGATAGCATCAAGGGCCTGTTAGAACAACCCGACAGGACAACGATCCAGGGGAAAAGGGATGCTGTTCTGCTGTCACTTTTATATGATACCGGAGCAAGGGTTCAGGAACTTGTGGATCTAAAAGTTTGTGATGTTGCTTTAAATGATACGGTCACCATCGTACTGACAGGCAAAGGCGGTAAAAGCCGCATTGTTCCAGTCATGAGACCAACCGGGGAATTGTTGAAGCAGTATATGGAAGGTTCTGGTCTGGCTTCGCCTGTATATGGTCGCAATCCGTTATTTACCAACCGCAGCAATAAACCCCTGACGAGAGCCGGAGTGACATATATTTTGAAAAAATATGCTGCACAGGCTCAGGCAATGGGAATAAAGGATATCTCCGATGAAATCACACCGCATTGGCTGAGGCATAGCAAAGCAATGCATCTGCTTCAGTCCGGAGTCAATCTTGTTTATATCAGAGATCTACTGGGACATTCTGATATTTCAACAACCGAAATCTACGCACGGGCAGACGAAAAAATGAAGCGAAAAGCATTGATGGAAGCTTACAACAGTCCATCATCTGACGAACTGCCAGCGTGGAAAAAGGATAAAGACCTTCTTGATTGGTTGAAATCTTTGTAAAGGTTTACCCCTGATTATGCAAAGTTCAAAAGAGCCTATACCCTATAAAATCAGCAAAAGTGTAGGCTCAACTTTGCATAATAACTTACTTTTCATAACCAACGCCGCCTTTTTGGTTGGTTAAAGCGATTACTTTGCAATTTGACATAGGGTGCGTCCTCCTTTCGCATAGATTTAGCCACTTTGTCAA
>NZ_CALPCM010000065.1:0-8914 GCF_943193015.1 Hominisplanchenecus murintestinalis | reverse complement strand
CAGATAAAACACTTCTCTGTCCTTACGGTTTATCCCTGATTCGCACGTCACACCCTCCCTGTCAATCAACTAAACACTGCCGTACAGTTTACGCTCATGCCGTTTGATGTAGTTCCTGTAACTGTTACATTACCGCTTTTATGCCCTAAGATATTTACGTATATACTACCTGTTATATTATCCCTTGTTCTAATATAGTGGCCCGTCACACTGGCTATCGTGGTATTGCTGCTCGTCCAGGTAATATCGTCTGTTGCCTTCTCCAATATCTCCTTGGATACCAGCCCAGAAGAATCTATGCTCAAACTGCAGATAAAAGTTATTGTCTGACCTGCCTGGCCATTAATTGGAGGCTTACTTAGCAATCTGAACTCCACAGGCACGGCGTAAATTTTTAGCTCCAAGCGTGAGACCCTTTCTTCCAGACTTTCCAGACGCCCAGGCACATCCCCCAGCCCGATATCTTCTTTTGTAATATCAACAAATCCTCTCCTGTAAATACTTTCCGCACTGCCCTTAACGCCAGCTACTAGTGTTCCTGACAGACAATCCCAATACCCGTCTGCCGTGTAATACACGTTCGTCCCTGCTGGATATGTATAGCCCGCGCCCTCTTTAAAGGTGTTGTCTGTGGTAAAGTCGTCCATAATGTTATACATATACCCCGCTTGCCTTGTCACCACGGGAAGCTGGGCAAATGCGATAGTCCCCATCGGGAGAAGCGCGCCCTCCAGCCCCTGGGATATCCTTTTTGCCTGCTCGTAGTAATATTGCGAGCTGTCTACATTTTCATTCGGTCTAACGCCTGTGCCCCCATGAGCATAGCTCTCTGACAGCTTTCTGAAATTTTCCGACTCGTCCGCGCTTGATGAAGCTTCATCTGCGCTCACGGATGCGGCTTCTGCTTCCTGCGCCGCTGTTGTGGCACTTGCGGCGGCGGCATCCGCAGAGCCTGATGCTTCCTGCGCTTTCGAAACGGCAGTATCCTTATATTCTTCCGCTTCGTCGGCCAGCCCTTCCATATAGGCTTTTATTTCGTTAAATGTTACTTCATACAGCTCCCGTATATCTTCCGTTGCTTCCTCTATCTGCGCCTTGAAATCCTCATATGTACCCATACGTTTCACTATCCCGGCGCGAAAGCACATCCATACAATCTGGTTGGATGTTTCGGAATCTATAGACACAGCCCATTCACCGGGCAGCATCTTCTGTGGGTCGAAATCAGCTTTTAACCCGCGTCTCATTTGGATTGCCATTGTTTTTTCATCCCCCTCTGCGTTATTTCCTTAGCTTACTTCAAGTTCTCCCCCGTCATCGCCGCCCCCGTTGCCGTTACCCCCGCTACTTCCATTTCGGGGGATTTTCACAACCTCGCCTTCTTTATTTATCCCAAGCAGCCACGTTACCGTATCATCCTCGCCGATTCCTACAAGTTTTAAATTCTCCGCACGTAAATCGTTTGTTTCGATTGAATCGAGTTCAATTTTTGTGCTGTACGATGGTTCAAATTGCACCATGTCATCTTTATAATAATTATATTTTACTTCGCTATCATCGAATGATACCCCCTCTCCGCTTATTATAATTTTATAAACTCCAGAGTGAGGATATTGAGCCACTGATTCCTGAACCAATGTATTTCCCTCGGCTGTCATTCCCCCAAATGTACCTGTTGCGGCTTGTAATGCCCCTTTGAATGTGCCAGATGCTGCTTCCAGTTCCCCTGAAAATGTGCCTCCTGCCGCCTCCAGATTTCCTTTAAACGTCCCCGTTGCCGCTTCCAGCCTTCCCGAGAAAGTCCCCTTCGTAGCAGTGATGCCGTTTATATCACATTGGACAACCACATTCCCAGCGGCATCCTTGACGAGCATAACGCCGCCTTTCCCGTCATCACCGCCCAGTATCAGCTCCCCGCCGCGTGCCCATGTAAAATTAATCCCGATAACAGAAAGGATATTCAATACCGCATTCCCGCTGCTGTCAAACCCTGCTTTCCATAAGGTTGTAGAATCTTCCCCTGTATAGTCCCGGGTAACAAAAAAACCGTCTATCCCTGATTTATACACCACTTTTGACTCTGCCAGCTTTGGCTTGTCATGCCTGTATGCAAGTATGGAACCGTCTTTTTGAGCTACTGTCGTAGAGTAGAACCCCATCGTATTCGCGGCCAGCTGGTTCATCTGCTGGACGGCGATGTCATACGCTGAAAGCTTTATATCTACCTCGTCCCTCGCTTTTGCCAGTATCTTTGTGACCGCCCCATATTTCGTATAGTTCTTTTCCGTGGGTGTCTCCGCACTGCATTCGACTTTCTGCATCCCTCCCATAGTAAAGGTTGTATTTGTGATTACCGTCCTGTAGGTGCGCTGCCTCCTGTCTGTTACCAAAGCCGCATCCCCCGCTTCGATGCACGGATCTGACTGCACCATAATACTCAATGGCCGGAATATGCTCCCTGCCAGCTTCTGCCCTACATGCCTTGCTACCTGCTGCACTGCGCCTTCTTGTATCAGGGGATTTTCTGATATCTCCAGGACATAGCCCTCCGTGCCATATAAACAGCTTTCTGCGCCTTCCTCCTGCTTTTCAACAGACACGAGCACTCCTGTAATCGTAATGTCGTCCGTATTTATGGTCTGGCTTCCCAAATGGTAGAAATGGTGGTAGCCCGCTGCATCCCGGAACGTCCCGCAGTCGTGGCTATCCCCCGAAGAATAATCAGTGAAATTTCCCCCGCTTAATGTGTCCCCTGTTTCGTAAGGGCGTGCTGTCCCAGTGAAATCCCCGCCATCTATTCCGTCTGGCAGGCACTCCAGGTCATACCAGCCAAATTCCAGCCTGTCCATATGGTTGACTTTTGCATAACAACCCATAATCTGTGCGCAGTAGGAAATAATATCTCGGTATGTCAACGTCTCGCTGTCCGGCCGCTTCCTGACGGTATATCCTCCCATTTCTATGCTTCCTGCATCATACGCCACGGAGCAGGCGTTGCAGGCGTCCTGGACAATCTGGAGCAAACTTGCGGGATAAGAAAGCCTGCTGCCGCTGTAAGGGCTGTCAAAAAACAGCATGCTGTCATATGCCTTTACCAAAATAACTAAATCCTGTGCTTTTGCTTCTACCACGCGGTAGTATCCTTTCTGCAGGTATTCCCACGTCCCATCCTCCAGCATAAGCCCAACTTGCGCTACAATATCTGCCCCTTCAAAATCATATCTGTCAAACTTCCCATCCTCATTATTCAGAACTGCCGAATACTCCTTGATAACTGCAGCTCCGACTTCGAATTTCCCAGGGCTGGATGTAGCCTCGTCGATGCTGTAAGACACGAAATCCTCTATGTCTAGCTCCAGCGTTGTCCCATCCCGGAATGTAATCCTATCAGCAATGCCGAACTGCCTGTTCCCCTGCACCGCCCTTCTATACTTCGTGCTTGTATGAATCATATTCTCACCTCTGTATGATATCTACGGATACACTCCTGTACCAGAAGTTCCCGTCATCCAGCCAGCCCATATATTCTTTACTCAGTGTCCCCCGGTAAGTGTCTATCGTTATGTCTATCCCGTCATCCCGAAACGTGATTGGAAAAAAGCCTGCTATCAGATGCTTTTTTATAAGCTGTACTTCTGATTCTGTCAGAAAGCCCCATTTAATAGACAGGTTCTTTTTTTCTGCCACCACGTCCCCAATCATATAACCTGCCAGCGTCCGCTTTGTATCTGACGTCCAGATAATTTCATCTGACACGGAAAGCGAAACCGGGGACGGCAGCACCGTCCCCCCGGCTTTTAATATCTCTCCATCTTTCATGCCGCCCCTCCTTTATATAACTACATTGACTGTATTGAACCGCCTGTCAACCCCTGTCTGCGCCATTCGCTCAAGTGTGGCTATCTGCGCCCCATCTAGATTAAACCCTACGGATGACAGCGCCGACACAATCCGCATCGCCGCACTGTTGACCAATGGCTCCAGCTCTTCTTTTGTCACGCCTGGGCGTACAGAATTTACGGCAGCATCTACCATTGCCTGCATCTTATCCTCCGGCGCAACTACTTCTCCCTGGTGGCGGTTATCACCAATCATGGCAAGCTGTGGGGTATTCCTCTCCACAAAACCGCCTTTTGCAAGATACGGTATCTGCGGCGCCGTCCATGTTGGCAAATCAAAGCCCAACGTACTGCCGCCAATCCCCGGAACCCAGTCCGGTATATCAACCGAAATAGTATTTAATGCATTGACGACACCATTTACCATCCATTCTACACCGCCCAGTAGCCCATTAATAAGGTCAATAATCAAGTTAATCGGGGCTTTTACAATACCTACAAAGGAATCCCATACACCCTTAAATATTTTCTTAACCCCTCCCCAGGCTTTTTCCCAGTTACCCGTAAAAACCCCGGAAATAAACTCAACCACTCCCTCAAGCGCTTTTATTAGCCCTTTCACTACATCCGCAATGCCTCCGAAAACATCCAAGAACCTGGTGCCAATCCACTGCAGGACGGGGGCTATAGCCGGCATTATCTGCTGGGCTATCCAGTTTATTACTGGCTGGAGCACCGTCTCCCAGACATTCTTAATGAGTTCCGCCACATCCCCGACCAGATCAATGATTGCATCCAGGCACGGCTGTACATGCATCTGCCATACTTCCGTGAATTTCTGCGACAGATTGTCCAGGACGGGGGCAATATACTCATTGTATCCGTCTAGGAGCGTCTTTACTACTTCCCCAAGCCCATCCCTGAAAGAGTCAAACATGGGCTTGATATATGCGTCATACATTTTCCCTATCCGTGTAAAGGTTTTCTTGATTGAATCATGCAGGGTTGCAGCCAGCTCGCTGATTGGTCCCAGAGTATTTTGCAGTGCTTCCTTTATCCCATCTGCATTATCTGTAAACGGCCCTGTAATGGTACTGATGATATCCCTCGCGAATTTCAGGGCAAGTTCCATCACACCCAGAAAACCATCTGTAAATATACCTATGATATCTGCGGTAATCTGCTGTGCCTCTTCCCCTGCAAAAACAGACAGGATATCGGCAAACGCCAGTTTCACATCCCCGACTAAATTTAAGATTTCCGCTGATACATTGAAAATCCCTACCAGCTTCTCCTTGATGTATTCCTTATTCTGGTCTATATAAGCACTGATGCCGCCCAAAAGGTTTGTGGCAATCGTCGTCCCTATGCTCAGGGATGCATATGCCGATTTCAAAAACTCCGTTGTAATGCTTTCCGACAGCCCGCGCACACTTCCTAATACATCGGAAGATGTGAGGATATCCGAAATTCCCTGGAAAATCTGCTGTACATATTCCAGCACGTTTCCCCAGGAATCAAACAGCCCTGACACTGCATTGCTCAGCCATTTTTTATTTTTTTCCAGACTGTCAGCGATGCCTGCTATAATTGCCTCCCCCCATTTCACCGCAATGCGGGCGATGGACCCTGTTGCCACTCCCAGAGTCTTTGCAAGCCTATTTGTCAGCTTTTTTGCCGCCGCTGTTATTTTGGGGTCTGTAAATATATCCTTGAGCGCCTTTCCGACCCGCTGACATTCCTTGATAAGCCCCTCAAAATCAGTATCGCCAAACCCTAAAGCGAAACCTTTTTCAAACAGCCCTGCAAGCTCTTTGAACCTGTCCAGGACACCGCCGAGCTTTGCATCCATCCCGTCAAGGAACGTTTCGCCCTGGGCAAGCCCGCCAAAATCCATGCCCTTTAAATTAGCATCCGCCAAATCATCGGAACCCGATTTGTCGTCTTCCAGGCGGTTGATTTTATCAAACCCCATCAGGTTTTTCATTTCCTTCGACGCCTTCTTTGCAGCCGTCCCGACATCTCCCGTGTTATCCGCCAGGTTTCCTGCCGAATCAGCCGCGTCCCCAAGCCCCTTACAGGCGGCGTCTGCATCTGATGCCACTGTACCTACCCCATCTGACGCTTTGTTTCCCGTCAGAAGTTCCGTAAACGACTTAAAAGCCCCTGCCAGGACTGAAAGTTTCCCAACCAGGGTATTTACTAATTTGAGTACCGGGGTAAATATATTAATCAGCCCCTGCCCGATGGATGCTTTCAGGCTGTCAAACTGCAGGGACAGTATTTTCACCTGGTTCGCCCATCCGCCAGAAGTCCGGGCAAAATCTCCCTGTGCTGCCGAAAGCTGCTCACTCACGAACTGGTACCGGAGCGCAACTTTCTCCGCTTCTGACATTTTATTCGTCGTTTTCCCGAACCCATTTGCCAGCGCATAGCTGTCCAATGCTGTCTGGGTCATAACGACACCCAGGTCTTTCAGCGATTCTGTCTCCCCTGTGAATACAGATTTCAACTTTGTATACGCCTCATCCTGGGATAAGTTATAGAAAGAGGCCACATCGCCTGATAAACCTGTCAGAGCCGCGCCCATGCCATACGCCTGCTGCTCTGTAAACCCGAACGCCTTCGCCATAGAACCAAAAGTTCCAACATACTGTTTCGCCATAGTTTCCGACAGCCCGAAGGAAGATGCGGCAGATTTTGCAAAGCTGTCTACCTTTTCAGACATTGCCGGGAATGTAACATCTACCACATTTTGTACTTCTGCCAAGTCCGAGCCCAAATCCAGGCATTCCTTCCCAAAATCCACAAGTTTCTTAACCGCAAAAGCTCCTGCCAGGGCTTTTCCTGCACTTTTCGCCATGCCTGTAATTCCAGACATCTGTCTTTGGAATCCTTGTGTATTTGCAACCAGGTCAAGTCCTATCTGCCCTACGCTGTTTCCTGGCATCTTCCTCACCTCCCTGCCATCTGGATAAACGACTGCTTCAGTCCTTCGAGCACCTTGTCCATGTCGGGTCCCGATACCCTCTGCGCTTTCTTCCGCAGCCACCTGTTCCGTATCCGCCTCTGCTCTTTCGTGAAACGCTTTAGCGTCCTCTTATCTGTCTCAGAGCGTATCGCAACTATGCGTCCGAGCGGCGTGTCCGGGCCAATTCCTGAGAGGAGCTGCTTAAACTCTTCCCATTGCATTTCCGCTATTTCTTTCGAAAGCCGTATCCCATACTGCGTCTGGAATGAAGATACAATTAAATCATAATCATCAATCAGGTCGTAGTATGGGTCGCAGCTTCCCCCGGTTCTTCCCCGTCCTCTCCGGTAATCAGTGTAATTGCACCTTTTACGACAGTCTTGAAATCCTGGAAATTCAGGTGCATTTTGTCAATTGCTTTTCTGGATTCATCCGGGAACAGCAGCTTATACATAGCAACGACCTGTTTCGGCCCCGGATCGTCGCTCAGGGTATCCATAACTTTCAGGGCGGTCGCCGCATCCGCATGTACTTCCAGTTCCTTCCCTTTAATTACCAGTGACGGGTTCCCGTCAAAGCTCAGTTTCTCTGTGATATCTACTTTCTTCGCCATATTGCCCTCCTGCTAAAATCTTGTTACTCCTGCCCCGGCAGAATAATTTCCGGTTTTCCATTGCTCATTACTTCAAATTCCAGAGGTGCTACCGCCGTGGAATCACCCGCGCCGATATTTGTTACGTTAAAAACCGCCGACGCAAATTTTACTACCGTACCATCAGGGAAAGTCCAATGGAAATCCCTTTCCACGCTCCGCCCGTTTTTCCAGGCAAGAGCCGCCACGGCATCATTCCCCGCATCACCTACATTCCGTTTTGCCGTCACAGAAATCGTTACCGATTTCGCTGTCATTAGCCTGCGTGTCCAGCCCTTCTGGTCAAACGGTGTCCACTCCTCTACACCATTGTCAAATGACACGCCGAACGTCTCACAATCAGCAATCCCTTTCATGGACGGTGCGGACGCCCCTGAATCTGAGGTGTCAACCTGAAACTGGTTTTCATAACATGGGTATACGCCTGTTACTTCATTCATGCTTCTCATCATTCCTTTCTTTTTCGTAAATGACAGCCGCCTCAAGAACCATTTCGTAGATTCCGGCATCATCCGTACCGACATCCTGCAATTCGTAAAGCGGCTGTACAAATTTAATTTTTGCATTATTCACAATTACTTCCCTTGCCCCCCTGACGGCATCAAATAAGGCCGATGCAGCCTTTTCTGTATCTCTTGGGGATTTGTTCCAGTGAACCAGGAAAGTCACGTATTTTGTCCCGTAGGACTGCATCGCGGCGCCTCCTATAGCTGTCTCATGCTGGTGTGTGTGCTTGCTGTTGTATACGCCTATTGCCTTATCCTGCTTACTGTCCAACTTTCCCATGTAAACGTACTCCGCAATGCCCAGGGAAGCAATGAAATCCCTTACGTCTGATAACATCATAGTGCGGCCAGCCTCCTGTATATCTTTTTGTATGCGTCGCGGCAGAAATCGGCAGAAACCCCATCAATCCAGGGCTCATACCATTTTCCCTGCGCAAAAGCATTTTCATATGTCTGGAAATTATATTCAGGATGGAAATACAGGCGGCGTGCATACGGAGTACTTGTCGCAATGGTCACCCTCCCATCCGACGACCTGGAGCAGTCTACAAAAGTACTTTCGTTTTGCATCGCGCCTGTATCCCTCGGCATAATCTCTGCCTGTACAACTTCCGTGTGCAAGGCCTCTGCCGTCTGCTCCAGCGCTGTTACCTGCGCCTGTGTAAGTTTCCGAATCTTCGGGATATTCAGTTTAACTACCGAATTTACTTTTATCATACCAGAAGCACCTCCGTATAATTAACGCTTCCGTCAGGGTTGCGGGCTTTCATTCCCTGCTGCACCCTTCGTACCACTCCGAATACTTCGGCCGTCCCTCCGGAAATCACTGGAAGTTCCGGGCAGATATCCCCAGGAAATAATACACTTCCTGTAATCTCCACCATCTTTTTCTCTGGTGTCAGGATAGTCTTAGCTTTGTCCTGGTAATTGCATTTTCCTGAATAGC
>NZ_CALPCM010000064.1:0-8925 GCF_943193015.1 Hominisplanchenecus murintestinalis | reverse complement strand
TCAAGGGAGTGCAACTCCTTGCAAAATTATCGAAATTTATTTCGATGTATTTTGCTACAGCGAACGGAACGAGATACCTTTTCGGGAAAGAAATAACCTACCGCCATAGACAGCACAACTTGGCAAAAGCCAGAAAATAACCGGACAAAAAAATACAGAAAAAAATCAAAAAAACACTTGACAAGGCATTGTATTCTGAAGTTTTTCGATTATCATTAAGGTATGATAATAAGAAATGAGGTGGTTAAAATTGGTTATTTATCATTTGACGCCAGTGTAAAAATTCATTATTCCGGCAAATACACAAGCACAAAAACAAGTAAATCTGGAAACATGGGGATTGCCGGATATATCCGGCATATTGACAGGAGTGCGGACAAAATGAATAGCTGTGAGGTACAGCATAGTAACCCTGATATAAATTCTGACCTCACATTAGAAAACGAATCTTATTATAAAGATTCTAACGGAGAATGGCAGAGAACAAGCCGCTCTAAAGATATGGAAAATGCAATTAACAGACGTATTGAATACGCAAAAGAGCATGGGGCAAGGATTTCCACAAAAGGAAAAAATGATACAGTGATTGTCCGTCCGCTTGTTCTGCAAATGGGTAACGATTCAATTACAGGACATGAAAATACATGGATGTGGGATTTAATTGGGATTCTTGAAAAAGAATTTGGGACAGACAATATCACTGGTTTTTCCATCCATAAGGACGAAACAAACCCACATATTCATGTTTGCTTTGTCCCTTGCCACGAATCAGAAAAAAACGGAAAATTGAAATGCACGATTTCACAAACGAAATTTTTTCATAACCCAAAACAATTAGCCGGGTTACATAATAAATTCCGTAAAAAATTACTGGATAAAGGCTATGACATTGAATTAGAAAACAAGCCGATTGAAGAAGTTCTGGCATGTTATTACGATAAAGACGGAAAGTTCCATCAGCAGGGGCTTACTCCCGATATGTTAAAGCGACTTAGTAACAAAGAAATTCAACTTAGAATGGAGATGATTAGAATGAGAATCAGAGAAGAGGATTTAGATATTCTTGAGAAAAATATCCGTGAAATGAAAGAGCAGGAAAAAGCCAGAGAGGAAGAAATGGAAAGAAGATTTGAAAAAGAGCGTGAATCTTTATCTACGCAACAGACCGCACTTGAGAATGACAGGGCAACTTTACAGAGTAAAGAATATGACCTTTTGATTAAAGAAATGAAAGTACAGAGAATGGAAGAAAATGCAGAAAATACAAAAAGAGAAGCAGAGGAAATGTTTGAAAAAGCCGCTTCTATTACTGAAATCTGTAATCAGATTCTTTCAGAGGAAAAACACTTAAATGCTAAGTTCTTGGAGTTTTTAAAACGTGAGGACGAACGGACAGGCAGACATACACATGATGCTGTAGTGAATTGGTTCAAGAGATTTCAGAACGAACGCAAAAAGAAACACACGAACGGTTTATCTGATTTATTTGATTTCGATTATAAGACGAAAGAATTATTGGAATCGGGAAACCGGGTTAGGAATGAGCGTTTGAGAAACAGAAATTCCAATGCAGACAGCACGACAGACAACAGTCTGAATATTATTGACATTATCGGCACAAATACAGATTATGATTTTTCAGCATAAGTCGTTAAGAACAAACATGACCCACGATACAGAGTATCGTGGGTCATGTTTGTTTCAGACTGTAGACAACCTATGCTGTCTTTATTTTCGCCAATACACTAAGCAGAACATATTCCTGTATATGACAATTTCATATGCAGGGTTCGACTTAATGCGTTTAAGTGGAGCTGAGGGGAATCGAACCCCTGTCCGAAAGCCCATCCATCAAGGCATCTCCCATCACAGTCATTATTTTGACATTCCCTCTATCTGACGCCTAATGACAAGCTTCAGATTTCAGTAGCTTCATCAATTCTTCCGTACCCTCAAAGCTTTAGGAACGAAGTGCCTCACATCATTTGATGCCGATGGCTCAGGCTGTGAGTAACCCAAGGTCGACAGCAGCCCTTAGGCTGCGTACGCTAAATTTTCGTCTGCGTTTATATTTAGTTTCCGGTTTACTGTGCGGTCCCGGCCCGCAGATGGCTTCCCTGACTTCAAAACCCCCGTCGAAACCAGTACAACCCCTTTATCGTGTACTGTCGGCAGACGTTCTGCTTAACGGTAAATCCGTTCAGATATTTCTCATCTAATCATATTTCTCCCTCTGTGTCAAGAGCAATCTTACACTTTTTTCAGAATTTTTTCAGAATGAATTAAAGATTTTTCACCTTGAACTCCTTCTCTGCCTCACGCCTCTGGTCGCGCTTTGCGATATCCTGGCGCTTATCATGAAGTTTCTTTCCTTTTGCGATTCCGATTTCCACTTTTACAAGACTTCCTTTAAAGTAAACTTTAAGCGGCACCAGCGTATACCCTTTTTCTGCCATCTTTCCGGTAATCTTATTGATTTCATATCGATGCATCAGAAGCTTTTTCACCCTGAGCGGGTCTTTGTTGAAAATATTTCCTTTTTCATAAGGACTGATATGCATCCCGTACACAAAGACTTCCCCATTCTCTACCCGGATAAAGGACTCCTTAATACTGCATTTTCCCATGCGCAGAGACTTTACTTCTGTTCCATGAAGGGCAATCCCTGTCTCATAAGTTCCCTCTATAAAGTAGTCATGATACGCCTTCTTATTATTTGCAATTAGTTTCACTGACTGGCTTCCCACTTATTCCTCTCCTTCCTCCGCGATTTCAAAATCAACAGTCCCGGATTCCTTATCTGCGCCCAGAACGCGGACTTTCACTTTCTGTCCCAGTTTATATACTTTTCCGGTGTCTGCGCCTGCCATATCATAGGTTTCTTCCCTATAGTAATAGCGGTCGTCATACAGACTTGTCACATGAACCATGCCCTCGATGGTATTCGGCAGCTCTACATAAAAGCCCCAGTTCGTAATGCTGCAGATTACTCCCTCGAATACTTTGCCTGCAAACTGTTCCATATACTCTGCCTTTTTCATTTTCTCCACTTCACGCTCTGCCTCGTCCGCGCGGCGCTCTGTCTGGCTGGAATGTGCCGCTGCTTCCGGCAATATTTCGCTATAATGAGCCGCCCGTTTTTCATCCATCCTCCCTCTCAGCGTATCTTTGATAATCCGGTGAATCTGCAAGTCCGGATATCTGCGGATGGGAGATGTAAAGTGGCAGTAATACTTTGCCGCCAACCCAAAATGCCCGGTACATTCCACCGTATACTGTGCCCGCCGCATGGAACGCAGCGTCAGACGGCTGATGAGCGCCTCCTCGGGCGTATCTTCTATCTTTGTCAAAAGTTTCTGCAGTTCTTTCGGGTGAATCTCATCTCTGGTATTTTTGATGAAGTATCCAAAATTGTTGATAAACATTGCAAGCTGCTGAATTTTCTCCGGGTCAGGGTTATCGTGTGTCCGGTATACAAACGGTATCTCCTGCCAGAAGAAATCCTGCGCCACTGTCTCATTTGCCAGCAACATAAAATCCTCAATAATCTTTGTCGCCGCATTCCTGTCGTATGGCTTAATCTCTGTAGGATGCCCCTGCTCATCCAGGATAATTTTCGACTCCGGAAAGTCAAAGTCAATAGACCCCCGCTTTTTCCTCTTTGCCCGCAGAAGTCCCGCCAGTTCTTCCATCATCCTGAACATCGGCACCAGCTCCCGGTACTCTTCCTGCTCTTTTGCATCGCCTTCCAGAATCTTTTTCACACTGGTATAGCTCATCCTGCGATCTACGCAGATAACTGTTTCTGCAATCCGATGCCCTACGACATTTCCCTGTCTGTCTACATCCATGAGACAGCTAAGCGCCAGCCTGTCCCGGCCCTGATTCAAGGAACAGATTCCGTTTGACAGCCGATGAGGAAGCATGGGAATCACACGGTCTACCAGATACACACTCGTTCCCCGTTTCTGTGCTTCCCTGTCAAGCGCACTGTTCTCCTGCACATAATTCGAAACGTCCGCAATATGCACGCCCAAATGGTAAATATCGCCTTCCATTGTAAGCGATACCGCGTCATCTAAATCTTTCGCATCCTCTCCGTCAATCGTTACCATCTGCCAATTTCTGATATCCAGCCGCCCGGCACAATCTGCCTCGCTTACCTCACAGCTCACGCGTTCTGCCTGGTTCAGCACCTTTTCCGGAAATTCCATCGGGAGTCCATGAGAATATACCACGGACAGAACATCTGTACCCGGGTCATTCAGGTGTCCTATAATCTCCCGTATCCTGCCCTCCGGCTTCCTGGACTCGCTGCCATAGTCTGTAATCTCCACTACAACCTTATGCCCGTTTACCGCGCCTTTAGAATGCTCTGCCGGAATAAAAATATCTTTCGTAAACTTTTTATTGTCAGGAACGACAAAGCCGAAATTCCTGCTTTCCTGGTAAGTTCCTATGACTTCCGTAACCTCGTGAGACAATACTTTAACGATAACGCCTTCCCGGCGTTTCCCGGTTTTCCCTCTTAACAGAGAAACCTGCACTATATCGCCGTGAAGCGCGTTGCCCTGATTTGCTTCCGAAATAAAAATATCCTCTTCAGAATCCTCCGTCTCCACAAACCCGAACCCTCTGGCATTTCCCACAAATTTCCCTGTCAGTACATGCTCTTCTGCTATTCTATATTTGCCGCGTTTGCTCTGCTCTATTTTTCCGTCTTTAACCAGTTCATCCAAAACTTCCAGAAGCTCGCCGCGATTTTCCCTGGGAATCTGAAGGATAATCGCCAGCTCCTTAATTTTCATAGGCACATACTGCTTATCCTTCATCAGATTTTCCAAAACCTGTTTCCGCTTCTCTAATAAATTTTTCTCCATCTATTTTCTCACTTTCACATCTGTCTTATAAGGTAAAAAACACTCTTGCAGTATCTACAAGAGTGTCTTAGTATCCCTAGAAATTCAGATTTAATACAATCGATAAAGCAATAAATCCAACTGCTAAAAACTTCGTAGCTTTTACAAGAGCTCCTTCCATGGAACGTCCCTTGTTCTTTCCCCAGTAAGTATCGGAAATACCCGATATGCTGCCAAGTCCTGCGGATTTACCCTCCTGCATCAGCACGATTACTGTCAACCCGACGCTGATGAGTATAAAAACAATCTGAAGTACCAGTCTTAAAGTCTCCACTTCCTACACCTCCTATGTTAAACAAAATAAGTCTACCATAGAAGACGCAGCTTGTCAAATAGTTTCCGCCATAAAAGCCTATCTTTTCCAAATACCGAAAAGCATATCTTAAAAGAAAAAGGACACACTATCCCAAAAAGGAGGTGTATCTTTTTATGCATCAATATGTATCAATTGCAGATGTTTATGCACGGGAAATCCTGGATTCCAGGGGAAACCCTACCGTGGAAGTGGAAGTTATGACTGACAGCGGCATTGTCGGCAGGGCAGCCGTACCGTCAGGCGCTTCTACCGGACAGTTCGAGGCTGTTGAGCTCCGGGACGGCGGAAAACGCTATGGCGGATTAGGCGTCGAGACGGCTGTCCATCATGTAAACTCTGTCCTGGCAGACGCCATTATCGGAGAAAATGCCCTGGAGCAGAAGAAAATTGACGATTGCCTGACACGTGCCGACGGCACAAAAAATAAGTCCGCCCTTGGCGCAAATGCTATTCTCGGCGTGTCCATGGCAGTGGCGGACGCCGCCGCTAAATCCCTGGAAATCCCGTTGTTCCGCTATCTGGGAGGCATGCATGCACATCTGCTTCCTGTTCCTATGATGAATATCTTAAATGGCGGATGCCATGCGGATAATACTGTAGATTTGCAGGAATTTATGATTATGCCTGTGGGCGCAAAGGATTTTCGCGGGCGGCTGCAGATGTGTGCAGAAATTTACCACACATTAAAGCATCTTCTGAAAGAGCGTGGATTATCCACTGGCGTGGGTGACGAAGGCGGATTCGCACCGAATCTCCCAAACTCTGCCGCTGTCCTGGAATTAATCTGCGAAGCAGTAGAACGCAGCGGCTACCGTATGAAAGATGATATCGTCATCGCCCTGGACGCGGCAGCCAGCGAGCTGTATGAGGAAGAAAACGGGCAATATTACTTCCCTGGCGAGGGCGTCCGCAGAAGCTCAGATGAAATGGTAAGCTATTATGAAGACTTGGTAAATAAATTTCCGATTGTTTCCATTGAAGACGGCCTGTTCGAAGATGACTGGGCTGGCTGGCAGCGTCTGACCGACGTACTGGGCGACCGCATCCAGCTTGTAGGGGATGATTTGTTCGTTACAAATACTGAACGGCTGAAACGCGGAATCGAGCTTGGCGCCGCTAATGCCATTTTGGTAAAGGTAAACCAAATCGGCACTCTGACGGAAGCTTTTGATGCCATCGAAATGGCGCAGAGAGCCGGATACCGGACAATCATTTCCCACCGCTCCGGCGAAACGGAGGATACCATGATTTCCGATATTGCAGTCGCAGTCGGCGCCGGACAGATTAAAACAGGAGCCCCCTGCCGCGGTGAGCGTACCGCAAAATACAACCAGCTTTTAAGAATCGAAGAACAGATTCAATAGAAAAGCGGACTGTCTCAAATATATTTTTGAAACAGTCCGCTTTTCAGTCTCACGCTATTGCATAAGTTTTCTTATCTCATCTGTAATCGCGCCCTCTACCCGGCATTGCACCAAAAGCTTCAAAAGTCTGTCCATCGTGGGATTTTCCGCATATTCTCCACGTTTTCCCTGAAAATAAGGCGTCAGCTTTTCCCTTGCCTGCTCTACCTTCGATGCCTCCCGGAACTCCTGCCAGACACGATCCGGAGCTCCAGTCTCCTTTAACGCCCTTGCACATGCACAGCAGTATTCCGCTTCCGAAATCAAAGAACATTCCGATTTACAGTTCATCTTAATCTGAACCGCCTGCTTTACAATCTCCAGTATCATAATTACTTTTTCTGGAGAAGGGACTTTCCTGTCATTTCTTTCGGCTGCTCCATACCCATCATCTCAATCAGGGTCGGTGCGATATCTGCCAGGCATCCGCCCTCGCGCAGCGTATATGCACTATCATAATTTACCAAGATAAATGGCACCGGATTTGTAGTGTGTGCAGTAAACGGCGCGCCTGTGCCATAATCCACAAGCTGCTCTGCATTTCCATGATCTGCGCAGATGAACATCTGACCATCTACGGATTTTAACGCTTCCACTGCTTTTCCCACACACTCATCAACAGCTTCTACTGCCTTGATAGCAGCGTTTTCGATTCCTGTATGGCCTACCATATCCGGATTTGCAAAATTAATGATAATCATATCATACTTGCAGGATTTAATCGCTTCTACTAGTTTATCGCATACCTCATAAGCGCTCATCTCCGGTTTCAAATCATAAGTAGCCACCTTCGGAGATTTTACGAGAATCCTGTCCTCCCCTTCATTCGGCTCTTCAATGCCGCCGTTAAAAAAGAATGTCACATGCGCATATTTCTCGGTCTCTGCGATTCTTGCCTGCGTCTTTTTATTTGCTGCCAAAAATTCACCAAAAGTATTCGTGATAGATACCTTATGGAACGCCACTTCTTTGTTCGGGATTGTCTCATCATACTCAGTAAAGCATACATAAGTCAAATCCAGTTTTTTCTCTCTTGCAAATCCGTCAAACTCATCGCAGCAGAACGCGCGGCTGATTTCTCTTGCACGATCCGGACGGAAATTAAAGAAAATGACGGAATCTTTATCTTGAATCACAGCAACCGGAGCCCCATCTTTCTGTACAACCGTCGGAAGCACAAACTCGTCATTTGTCCCTTCTTTATAAGACTGTTCCACGGCGCACACACCGCACTCTGCAGTCTGTCCGCTCCCCTTTACCATAGCATTGTACGCCAGTTCAACCCTGTCCCATCTGTTGTCACGGTCCATCGCATAATAACGTCCCATAACCGTAGCAATTTCACCCACGCCGATTTTCTTCATCTCATCACTTAACTGCTGTACAAAGTCCTTGCCGGATGCAGGCGGCGTGTCGCGCCCGTCCAAAAAGCAATGTACATAAACCTTCTCCAGGCCTTCTCGTTTCGCCAGCTCCAGCAAACCATAAAGATGTGTATTATGGCTGTGCACACCACCGTCAGAGAGAAGTCCAAACATATGGAGCGCAGAACCATTCTCTTTCGCGTTCCTTACTGCATGGAGAAGCGCTTCATTTTTAAAGAAATCCCCATCCTGAATCTCTTTCGTAATCCTGGTAAGCTCCTGATATACGATGCGCCCCGCGCCCATATTCAAATGCCCTACTTCTGAATTTCCCATCTGTCCGTCCGGAAGCCCTACTGCCATCCCACTGGCATTTCCCTTTACAAAGGGGCACTCAGCCATCAGCTTGTCCATCACTGGGGTTTTTCCCTCAGCCACTGCATTCCCCTCTGTCTTTTCATTCAAACCGTATCCATCCAGGATCATTAAAACTGTAGGCTTTTTACTCATATCTTTTCTCCTTTATTTAAATATAGAATCCATAGTTCTTTTCTAATGCTTTATTGTACATGATTTCTTTAGTTTCGTCAATTTGCAATCTGGTTATTCGTGCCATTTGATTTGCAATAATGCTGATGTAATTCGTGTATTTTTTGCTGCATTATTTTTATTAGCTCCACTGGTTCTAACACAGTGGCGTTATTCCCAAACGGCAATATATAATCAGCAACCCATTCTAAAGCAGCACGGTTTATTTCCATGTCGATTATCCCGCCTCCCGTTGAAAATGTTTTCAATCCGCTTGCAAGTAAACACTCACTTTCACAGCGTTTGACGCCTATATCCGTCAGTTGGATTTTCATGTGGTAATCGTTTTTAACCTCTGTTTTTTCAAGATATTCTTGAATTGACGCAGGAATAGG
>NZ_CALPCM010000063.1:0-9349 GCF_943193015.1 Hominisplanchenecus murintestinalis | reverse complement strand
ATATCAAACAATACAATGCTGCTAAATGCGACATAGCTGCATAAAACACTGCAAATCCAACGAATCAATATCTTTTTAAAAAATGATATTTTCACCAAGGGGAAAGTCTGCCCTTTTTTAGAAGAAAAATATTTTTCATTTACCTATTGACATTTATTAGCTGGACTCTGTCAATTTTACGTTTGATTAAAATACAACGACCAAAAGCATCTTGAACGCTTCCTGTCCATATACCGCGTGAGGGTGTCCAGCTGGCATGACGATGGATTCTCCTTCATGCAACAGATATTCTGTGCCGTCAATGGTGATTTTTCCAACGCCGTCCAGACAGGTTACGAAAGCGTCGCCGCCCGATTCATGGGTGCTGATTTCCTCGCCCTTTGCGAATGAGAACAGGGTAATACTTACTGCCGGATTTTGCGCTAGCGTCTTGCTGACTACCTGCCCCTCCTGATAGGAGATCTGCTCCTTCAGCGTCAGAACCTCGGCTTGCGCAATGTTTTTCATTTTTTTACTCATAACAGTCACCTCCTGCAATATAATTTGTTTTTGTCTGTCGGATATATTCCAAAAACTGAAGAACCGAATCAGAGGTTATTCCAGAATCTTTCCATCAATCGAGATAGTGACCACCTGCCAGGGAATGAATTTTCCGCTTGCCTGCAATGCTTTTTTAGCAGCTAACTCCAGTCCGCCGCAGCAGGGAACTTCCATCCGCACAATGGTCACGCTCTGGATATTGTTGTTTTGGATAATCTGCGTCAGCTTTTCGCTGTAATCCACGTTGTCCAGCTTGGGGCAGCCAATCAGCGTAACCTTCCCACGCATAAAATCCTCGTGCATTCTGGCATAGGCATATGCGCTGCAATCTGCCGCAATCAGCAACTTGGCTCCTTCAAAATAGGGGGCACCTACTGGGACCAGCTTAATTTGGCAGGGCCACTGCCTCAGCTGTGACTCAGCCTGCATCGGGGCAGAAGGAGCAGATTCCTGCGAATGCTGGATTCGCTGCATTCGGCTGCCCGGGCAACCCGCATGAACACCAACGGAAGGAGAATTCATTCTGTTCTTTTTTCTCATATTTTCCTGCACAGCCTTTTCGTCATAGGCAGCAGCTTCCCGTTCCACAAAGGAAATCGCACCGGTGGGGCAGGTGGGCAGGCAATCGCCCAGACCATCGCAATAATCGTCCCGCAGGAGTTTTGCCTTCCCGTTTACCATGCCGATAGCCCCTTCATGGCAGGCTTCGGCGCAGGCCCCACATCCATTGCACTTTTCTTCGTCTATCTGAATAATTTTCCGAATCATGTTTGCTTCATCCTTTCTCTTGCGTTTCTGGATTTAGTATACTATAATATGAAATGAAAGTCTGTTGTTATAACAACAAGGAGTGAAAAATATGAATTTATCCAATACACAACTGTTTCGAGGACTGGAAGAAGCAGAGATTACATCTCTTTTGGGTTGCCTGAATGCCACAACGCGTAGTTTTCAAAAAGGAGAGGTAATCCTTTCAGAAGGAAACATCACGGAAAATATCGGGATCTTGCTGTCCGGCCTGGCGGTGATCTCCTGCAACGATATCTGGGGCAATACCAGTATTTTGGGTCATGTTGCGCCCGGCTCTGTATTCGCCGAGGTGTATGCCTGCATTCCGGGGGAGCCGATGTTGGTTACGGTGTCCGCTGCGGAGGATACATCCATATTGTTTATGAATGTGGGGCGTGTCCTGGCTACTTGTACCAATGCCTGTCCATTCCACACAAGACTTGTCCGAAATCTGCTGACTGTCTGCGCTCACAGAAACCTTCAGCTTTCTCAAAGAATCCAGCATACCAGTTCCAAATCCATTCGGGGGCGGTTGATGTCCTATTTTTCGGAATGCGCCAAACGCGCCGGGAGCAATTCTTTCCTGATCCCCTACAACCGCCAACAGTTAGCTGATTATCTGAATGTGGACCGCAGTACCATGTGTAACGAGCTTTCAAAAATGCAAAAAGACGGAATTATTGAGTACAGCAAGAATCAATTTTTATTAAAAGATAGCTTGATGTTTCAATAGAGAGTATGAGTGATTCATTGTATGTTTTCTGATGATCTATTTTATCAAAAAAATACTTTTAAGTGTCCTTCAAAAATCTCTCAAGCTGTTATATATCAATATGTTATACCTTTCCAATACATGGGAGTCATAACTTCTGCAATCTCTGGCAGAGTGACATCCCGCAAGGCCCATCGTTTGAACTCCTCAAAACCAGTACGGTCTACAATGTAGCCAATATGCTCTTTTCCGCCGGGAGCATTGGGGTCGATGTACTCCTTCACATAGTCGTAGGTATTGAGAATGATTTTGATAATACTGTCTTCGTCCACCCACTTGATGAAATCTTCACCCAGACGCGGGTTCTTTTTGCCAGTTCTACCCAGCAAAGTAAGTCTATAGTATTTCTTTTCACTACGAGTCCATGCAGCATTCGGACAGGCCAAAACACATTCTCCACAGCCAATGCATCGCCGCTCATCTCGTTGAGGACGGAAGTTGACTGGCTTCAGAGCCTCAACAGATTTCTTTTTGCAGGCTTTTACACAGGCCCCGCAGCTAACACAACGATCAGACTCAAGATGAGGTACTGTCATACCCATGATGCCAAAGTCATGCATACGTACTTTGGCACAATCATTGGGGCAACCAGTCAGAGCAATCTTAAAGTGGAGATCGTTGGGGAAAACAGCTTTTTCAATACGCTGGGCAAGCGCAGTGGTATCATAACAGGCGAATGGACAGACACGGTTGCCCACGCAAGCGGTGATATTTCGGGTTCCAGCAGCAGGATAGCCGCAGCCCACTTCATCCTGATTGATCTCCAAACCGTCAATCAGGCTTTGAAGGGCAGCATTAACCTCTGGCATCTTTTCAAAAGGAATACCAGGAATCTCAAATCCCTGTCGGCTGGTAATATGAACTGTGCCATTTCCGAAAGTTTCTGCAATATGCTGAATTTGGCTCAGATATTTGGCATCCAGATGACCACCGGGAACACGGATTCTGGAAGCAGTCATACCACGTTCTTTAGTGACACGAAACGCATTCTTTTTTAGTATTTTTGTGTTGATATCCATGTTACCCCTCCTTAATCTACTAAAAATTTCCCTTTGGTATAGTTAAATACTGGACCGTCCAGGCAAACATAGGTGTCCCCAATTTTACAGTGACCGCACTTGCCCAGACCGCAGCACATTTTCCGTTCCTGAGAAATCCAGACATTTTCTTCTGGAAGTCCAATATCCAGTAATCCCTGCACGGAAAAGCGCATCATGGCAGGAGGCCCTACTACAACAGCCACTGTGTTCTGCACATTATCCAGTTTGATTTGAGGGATGTACTGAGTAACAAGGCCCACATGACAGGCAACATCCTCTTCTGCACAATCTACCGTAAGGATGATATCCATGTTTTTTTTCCAGAGCTTCAGATCGTTGCGGAAAAGAATGTCATGCGACGTTTTGAAGCCTGCAATCAGAGTCATATGCCCCCGCTGCTCTGGATGATTGAAAAAGTAATCCACCACTCCTCGAACAGGCGATAGACCAGTTCCGCCAGCCATGACGATGATGTCCTTACCTGCATAGTCTGATACATCGAATCCATTCCCATAGGGACCACGCAGCAAAAGAGTATCACCCACATAATGTTCAAAAACTTCATTGGTAACCTTGCCCACTCGACGAATGGTTAGATCTACGAAGTTGTCTCCAATACCACTGACTGATATAGGAGCTTCTCCATATTTAGGAATCGACACTTCAAAAAACTGTCCCGGCTTAACATCTCCTTGAAACTCCATACGGAACGTATACTCAATTTTTGTGTGCCGAATTACTTCCAAAATTTTGGATGGGAAAGAAATATAATCATTTTTCATCATTGTTCAGTCACCTCCGTCATAGCACTCTGCAATTTGTTGATGCAACCTGAAAATGAGATATACTCCGGACAGATATCGTCGCATCGTCCGCAACCCACACACATGTGATAGCCATTGCGTTGTTTGTAGTCCAGTACCTTGTGCAGTACCTTGAACCGCATCCGTTCTCCGTTTTTTTTCCGATAACTGCCGCCACCGGCCACATCGGTAAAGCCATCTACCATACAGGAGGCCCAGATACGACGGCGCTCTCCAACCTTGCCATTCTCACTATAAAAGAGATCCTGCATAGTAAAGCAGGTACAGGTAGGACAGACAAAATTGCAACGTCCACAGTTGATGCAGCGGCTATTGTATTCCTCCCACATAGTACTTTTGGCCACCTCTGCGGTCAGATTTTCAGGGACTTGAACTGTAACTTGGTTTTCAGTGACATGAGCAGGGATGACTTCCTGCTGTTCACATCCAGCTTGTACTAACTGTTTCACCCATGCCTCATCCTTACAGTCCACCAGATAGGTGCCGTCAGGCTGGCGGTCGATGCTCATATCATATTTAGTGCTTACATTGGTTCCCATACTGACGCAGAAGCAATTTTCAAAGGAATGTTCACAGCCCATCAGCACAATTTTAATGTTATCCCGCAGATGCTGATAGTAATAATCTGCTGGACCGTTGTGTAGGTACATATCGTCCAGCCGCTTAAGAGCATATAGGTCGCAGCTACGCAAGAAAATGACTGCGCCTTTTTGGGGAAAATCGGCTTCTTTGGTTTGCCCTTCCGTAAAGAAGAACAGGGTTTGAGAAACGGGTGTCAGCACTTCCTTGAAGGAATAATCAGATTTTTTGTCGAACACGATTTCGTCAGCATGTTCAATTTTTCCATAACGGATACAATCTGTATCAGAAAAGCGTCCGCCGCCAGAAAAGTTGCGGGGAGCATAGATATGGTAATTTGTTTGCCATGTCTGAAATAATACATTCAGTTGCATATCAGTAATATGAAAGCCCATATATTTTCCTCCTTATACTTAAATAACTACATGATGACTATAAGGAGTGTAACACAAACAAAGAAGAATCCATGTTGCGTGTGCAACATGGATTCTTCTTTGTTTGATGCTGTAGATTATTTAATGGGGAGCTTGTAGTATTCAATTATAACAGTTGGAATGTGTTTTTTTCATAAGAAATCAGTCCATCCTTTTGCATATAAGATAGTTCTCGAGTTAACGCGCTGCGGTCGGCACATAGATATTTAGCCAATTCAAGTCGACTTAAGGGGATGGTAAATTGCCTGCTATCTTGATCAAGGGCTTGTTGCTGTAAATATGTAAGAATTTTTTCTCGTAGAGTTTTTTTCGAGATTACTTCAATTTTGTGCATCAGCTGAACATTTTTGTCTCCTATCAGTTGAACCATATTTTCAATCAACCGATGATGAAAGGTACAGCTCATTTTACATGAGTGAATAATTTTATGGAAAGGTAAAAATAGAACTGTACAGGGTGCAGCTGCGAAAAAACTAACATGTGCATCTAAATGGCTTCCACAAGAAAAAGATTCCCCAAAAAGCTCACCATCTTTCATTGCTACAAGGAGTGTCTGGTAGCCTTCTGAATCTTCCTTAACCATATGGACGATGCCAGACAATATAATGCCAACACTTCGAACCTCATTACTTTCCAGAAGGATAATTTCATCTTTTTGATAATTTTTTTGGAAGCTTCCCAAACAATTCAACATGGCTGGAAGATCCTCTTCACAAATACCATTGAAGATTGGGAGCGAAGCAAGTTGTTTGAAATTAAGTTGCATATTGTCTCTCCTTTCTTCTGAGATAAAGTATAGCATTTTGTGGTAGGTGTTGCAAGCGCAACACAGAACTGATGAAAAATGCTTTATTCTTATAAAGAGATATAAAAATTTTTCAAGAAAGGATACTTGTCAACGTGATTAATAATGAAACCCATCTTTTATACAGTGTATTGTGCTATGAAGAAGGACATTGTAGACGTACGCAACATATCCTTAAGGTTTATGCATTAGCCAAGCTGTTTGGTGAGCAAGAAAAAATCTCTGTTGAAGATCAGCAAATTTTGCAAGCAGCAGCCATTTTACATGATGTGGCAATTAAATATTGCAAAGAACATTATAACGGGGATGCCAGTCAGAACAATCAGAAACAGGTGGTATCTATCCTTGTGACTCGCTTTTTAGAATCGGCCAATTATCTTCCGTCGTATGTTCCGAAAATCATTGAACTAGTGAATTGCCATCATGATTATGACAAGCCCAAAAATAAACTATTGCAACTTTTGATGGAAGCCGATCTAATTGTAAACTGCTATGAAAACCGGCCAGATTATAAAAAAGCAGAGTATATAAAGAAAATTTTTCAAACAGATGGAGGAAAGGAACTGATGGCACTTTGTTTGAAAAAAGAAATGGAATAGGAGGGTATTATGTATCAGGAAAATATAATTGATATGTTAATGCGGAAGATGATTCATTTTAACCAGAATGATCCACAACGCATTCATCATTTGATAAAAGTTCACAGTTTTGCACAGATGATTGGTCGTATGGAACAGTTGGATGGGCATAGTCAGTTTTTGACCGAATGCGCCGCATTGGTTCATGATATTGGTATTCGGCCGGCAGAAGAAAAGTATGGGATGTCCAGTGGGAGATTACAGGAGCAAGAAGGTCCTTTTTATGCCCGCAAAATGTTGGGAGAGCTGGGATTTGAGGAAGCAGACATCAATCGAATCTGCTATTTGGTAGGACACCATCATACCTACGCAGATATAGATGGTATTGACTATCAGATTCTTGTGGAAGCAGATTTTTTGGTAAATTTTTATGAAGATAATCTGGGAAAAAACACAATAGAAACCACATTACAGAAGATTTTTCAAACAGAGTCAGGAAAAACACTGTGCAGACTTTGTTATTTCGGTCACTGAGGAAATATGGCTATGGCAGATAAAAAGCAAACTCAAATTTTATTGATCAATGATATGGCAGGTTATGGCAAGGTCGCCTTATCTGTCATGATTCCTGTTTTATCTCACTTGAAATTTGAAACTTTCAATTTGCCTACTGCACTTGTTTCCAACACTCTGGATTATGGTCAGTTTGATATTCTGGATACAACAGAATATATGGAAAATACGCTTCTGGTATGGAAGAAACTCATGTTTTCTTTCGACGCAATCTGTACCGGATTTATTGTGTCGGAAAGGCAGTCATCTCTTGTATATGAATACTGTAAGGAACAACAAAAATCAGGTACTTCGATTTTTGTTGATCCAATTATGGGAGATGACGGAAAACGATACAATGGTGTAACAAATCAAGTAGTCGCTTACATGAAACGGTTGTGTTCTATTGCAGATGTGATTGTCCCCAATATTACGGAGGCGTGCTTTTTATCCGAATACACAGTTAAACACACTTACTCTGAACCGGAAATTGAAGTAATCGCAAATCGACTACATACGCTTGGTGCCAAATCCGTTGTGATTACAAGCGCAAATATCAATGGAAGAATGTTTACTGTTGTAAAAAGTTCTCCGAAAAATTCGTGTATCTTGCTTCCTTATGAAGAAATACCGGTGCGTTTTCCAGGTACAGGGGATATTTTTATGGCGATTGTAGTAGGGCATTATTTAAAATCAGGCCAGATTTTAGAGAGCGTACAAAGTGCAATGAGACAACTCGAAAAAATTATTTATGCTAATCTACATGATACTGACAAATACAAGGGAATTCCCATTGAACAATTTTTGGAGGAAATTAACGATGAAAAAGCCTAAAATTAAAATCAGTTTAATAGATCAAAAGGGACATATGGGGTGCCATCGTGGTCATCGAATTGGAGATACCTTTGACTTTGATACCGAAAGAGGCGCTCTCTGCCCAATGGCCATGCACGTGGCTTTCCCTTACATTGACATTCTGCGGTATGGGGGAAAACTCCCCAGCCAACCAGATGGCTCCATTGTATTCTGCTGTCCAGATGTGGATGTAATCAATGTATTTAAAATTGAAGTAGAGGAGGAAAAGAACTGAAATGAATCCTTATATCAAACAAGCAAATCAGCAGTTTGTTCCTGTATATAATCGTTATCCCATTGTATGGGATCATGGCGAAGGTATGTACCTTTATGATACAGAGGGAAAACGGTATTTGGATTTCGGGTCTGGAATCGGTGTGTGTGCTTTGGGATATCACGATCAGAATTACACACGTACACTGCAAGAACAGATGGAGAAGCTGCTACACACCTCTAATCTTTTTTATAATGTTCCTGCGATTGAAGCTGCAAAGCTGTTCAATCAGGCATCTGGCATGGAGCAGGTGTTTTTCACCAATTCTGGAACGGAAGCAATCGAAGGTGCGGTTAAAATTGCTAAGAAATATCATTTTTTGAAGCATAATAATCATAATGGAGAGATCATTGCCATGAAAAAATCCTTTCACGGCAGATCTATGGGGGCGTTATCCATAACAGGGAAAGCAACCTATCAGGAACCTTTTGCTCCTATGCTTGCTCATGTTAAATTTGCCGATTTCAATGATCTGGACAGCGTTAAACGCTTGATTACAAAAAATACCTGTGCAATTTTTATGGAAACAGTACAAGGTGAGAGCGGAATTTATCCTACCACTGAGTACTTTATCAAAGGAGTCCGAAAGCTTTGCGATGAGAACAAAATTTTGATGGTTTTGGATGAGATTCAATGTGGTATGGGCAGAAGCGGAAATATGTTTGCGTATCAGCTGTACGACGTTGCTCCCGACATTGTGGTTTCGGCAAAGGCTTTGGGATGCGGAATTCCGGTAGGTGCAATTGGAACCAGAGGGGCAGCAACCGGTGTATTGTGTGTAGGAGATCATGGCACAACTTACGGCTCCAATCCTCTGGCCGCTGCAGCCGTTACTGCTGTATTCCAACTTTATCAACAGTATAACATATTGGCGAATGTCAGGGCTATGACGACCTATTTAGATAAGGCATTGTCCGAATTGGCCGCTCAAAAAGTTGTGATCAAAGAGGTGCGCGGACTGGGGCTTATGAAAGGAATTGAACTGTCTGTACCTGCCGCATACTATATAAATGCTTTACAAGAAGCGGGAATTATCGTAATTCCTTCAGGTTCACATGTGATTCGCCTGTTGCCTCCGTTGATTTTAGAGAAAGAGCATATTGATGCGTTACTGTATGTGCTTAAGAAAATATTATAACTAGAGTACATATATGCTGAATCAACGTGAATTCCAATAATGAGCGATATTTTGATAATTCGGCACAAAAGGAGCTTCCTGTATAATTCAAGTATAGGGAATTCCAAGAAAGAAGGTTGAGAAAAAAATACCTCAGAGTAAAATAAGATTACTGACTTGCAGGTTAGTG
>NZ_CALPCM010000062.1:0-9384 GCF_943193015.1 Hominisplanchenecus murintestinalis | reverse complement strand
TTTAGGCTTGTATTTACTACAAAATATATGAACTTTTCAAGGTACTATAGCGGGGCTTTTGACCCCAATATCATATAGATTTATTAGATTGGACTTTGTAACTATTAACCAGTAGTCATTCTTGACTACACCATTATTATACTAGGAATGAAATTTGTGGTGGCTGACTTTTCTGCCATTGAAGCAAGAGTGCTTTCGTATCTTGCAAAGGAAGAATGGAGAAGTGAGGTCTTCAAAAATAATGGAGACATCTATTGTGCATCGGCATCGGCCATGTTTGGAGTTCCGGTGGAAAAGCATGGTGTGAATGGGGAACTGCGTCAAAAAGGTAAGATTGCGGAACTTGCCCTTGGATATGGAGGATCCGTAGGAGCCTTAACTGCGATGGGTGCCATCGAGATGGGATTATCAGAAGATGAACTTCAGCCACTTGTAGATTCATGGAGAAATGCGAATCCGAATATCGTGCAGTTCTGGTGGGCAGTTGATCGATGTGTGAAAAAGACTATCCGTGAACGCATGGAGACAGAAACACACGGCATTCATTTTTTTCCATAAAATATAAAGAAATTAGCAGCGTCCAGACGGAAGTCTGGACGTTTTAATTTGCAAATAATAAAATTATATGAAAAATAATTTAGAAATAATTGCGATATATTGACAAATATAGTTGAAATGTGTATGATAAAATAAAAATGTACGATAAGGAGAAAAATTATGGCTGAATCGAAGCATGATAAATTTATAAGAGTTGCTGAAGCTAGAACAAATAAAATTATTGATATGATTCGACTTTTAAGTAACTGCTCTAATACCGCAACATATGAATACACTGATGAAGACGTAAAAAAGATTTTCTCTGCACTAGAATCAGAATTAAAAACTTGTAAAAGCAAGTATCAGGATAATAGCAATAAAGAAAGCAAATTTACGTTGAGGTGATTTAGATGACTATTGAATGGAAGTTTCCGCATAATGGATTTGGACAAGTGCGTGGAGTATCGGACGCAGGCATTGAAACCTTTACAGGAACAGAGATACAGTCGCTTGCAAGAGAAATTTGTCAAAACTCATTAGATGCAGCGGTGGAAGGCAGTAATGCGACCATCAAAGTTGATTTTGAACAGTATAGAATTCCTTCTTCTGATATTCCTGGATATGAGCAGTACGCTTCTAAAATTCAGAAGGCTTATGATTATTGGTCGAAAAAGAATAGTGAAAAGACCATTAAGGTACTGACAAAG
This sequence comes from Hominisplanchenecus murintestinalis, assembly GCF_943193015.1. Lineage (NCBI taxonomy): Bacteria > Bacillati > Bacillota > Clostridia > Lachnospirales > Lachnospiraceae > Hominisplanchenecus > Hominisplanchenecus murintestinalis. Next base: position 8,140 of record NZ_CALPCM010000062.1, on the reverse strand, counting down.
GCATTAAATGCAATTAAGAAGCCTAATACAGTTGTTTTGCGAATTAGCGATTTCAACACAACTGGACTTAGCCATCCATATGAGGATAGTGACGAAGGCTGGAATGCATTGACAAAACTCGATGGTGGTGCGACAAAAACGGGTGATAAAGCCGGAGCATTTGGAATAGGAAAGAACGCACCATTTACAAATTCGGATTATAGATTAGTTTTTTATAGAACTCTAAATGAAGATCAAGAGACTGCTGCACAGGGAATGTCACGCTTTATATCTTTTCCAGAAGATTTAAGCAATAGTATGAATACGATGACAACTGGAATTGGTTATTACGGAAATCCGGAAGGTAACTTACCTGTTGATTCTATCAGTGAGTTGGAAAAACTATATCAGAGAACTGAGATTGGTACAGATGTTTTTGTGTACGGATTTAATGCGGGACATGAATGGAATAGCGATGTAATTAACGAGGTTCTAGAAAATTTCTTGATGTCTATTCACAAGAATTTATTAAGTGTTACAGTTGACAATAAAGTCATCGATAATTCTACGCTTGCAAGTTATCTCAGCACGTATAACTCAAAAATAAAAAATGCATATTGGTACTACCAAGTGCTTGTTCGACCTGAAACAAAAGTGTTCAAAAAGGACTTTCACGGGATGGGAACTCTAAAACTTAGCGTTCTGGTCGATCCTTCGGAGAAATTGAATAGAAAAATTCTCATCACTAGATCTTCCGGAATGAAATTATTTGCATTGGGTAATATGTCGAGAATTATTTCATTTTCTGGTGTGCTTGAAATGGAAGGTAAAGAGCTTAATGAATTCTTTAGAGAAATGGAAACGCCAGCACATGATAAGTGGTTGCCAAGCAGACACTCAACAAATGTGCCGCTTGCAAAAGAATATAACAATGAGCTAAAGGATTGGATAAGAGGCTGTATTCAAACGTTGGGTGAACATTCCAGTGACGATGAAATTGAAGTTGCAGGTTTGGCTGGTGTTCTTCAGAAGGAATCGGATAAGACTAATCAGCGTGGAGATGACAGCAATAAAGAAAGTCTTCAAGATACGATTGGTTCCATTACAATTCAGCCTCGAACATCAAAAACAAAGCCAAAGGGTTTATTTTACGGCAGTGATGGAAATGGAAAGTCGAAAAACACGGATACGGAAGGAACCATCGGTTCTGATGGAGGTGATCCAACAACTCGGAATTTAGGCGGTACTAGACATAGGAGTAAAAAGGATTCTCATAAAGGAAGAGCGGAACAAGGTGGACATGATACCGTACATAAAAGATATGGTGGAGATATAAACCAAGAACTTAAGAATGTTAGAGTTATAAAGACATCGAGAAACACTTATAGAGTTTCCTTTATTTTGCCACGGGATATTTGTGCAGGGCATGTTGAGATTGTTACAGTTGGTGAAAATGGTAAATCAAATCGACTGGCCATCCATTCTGCATCAGAGTTGATGGGGTGCACAGGAATAAAGAAGAGTTCGGAAGGTGTAGATTTTTCTAGTATGAAGGGAAACGAAAAAGTCCAGTTTGAAATCGCTTTGCTTGATAACCGGGATTATGCGATGGAGGTAAATGTATATGAACATAACTAAAAGATTATATACATATCCAGTTCTAAGCGAAGAAAGAGATGATTACACTGATTCTGTCTTTGATGCAGATGTGCAGTATAAAATGAATGGTGTTAATAATCTGTTGTTTGATTTCGATATAGAAATGGATAACAAAGAACTTCAGAAAATGATCCTGGAAGGTGATGCTGAATATGTGATTCATATTGAATGCGCAAACACATCATATAGAACTACGATTCATGATATTTCCAATCACGTAAGCAAAGAAATTCCGATTGGAAGAATTAACGGAAGAATAGAAATTATCGTTTTAATAGTGACAAAAAAAGATGTTAATCATTTTGTGAATTCTAATTGGGACGATGATTATCAAGGGCTGTCATTCGAACTGTCGAAAGGAAGTATTCTTGCGTATAAAAATATACCAGCTATTGATATTGTAAAGAATTACGAAGAATTTAACAGCGCAAGTTCAATTTTTAAGGTGTATAAGCGGTTAACAACAGAACCAAAACCAATGGAGGTGGAATTGTCAACTGCACAAATTGGTATCGGTTTGGGATTAGAAGAGTATGAGATTTACTCTCGTTTCTGTGACAAAGAAGAATTTCAACCAATATTGAACTCCATGATGGTTTTCCCTGCCTTAGTATATGTTTTTGAAGAATTAAAGCAAGAGAATGGCATTGAAAATTATGCAGGTACAAATTGGTATATTTCTTTATCAAAGGCCTATGAGAAACGTGGAGTAGACTTGGAAAATGAGATGTTATATTCTGATAAGACCTCTGTGCAATTAGCACAGGAAGCAATGGAATTACCGTTGAATGCTGCATTGAGAAAATTTGCAGATTTGTTTGAAACTGGTGAGGAAGAGGAGGATGTCTAAATGAAACTATATTTTATGAAAAAAGAAGCACTGGACATCCTTAAATCAAACCTCGATATGGTTTACAACATGTATTTCACGGAAAAGGATAATAAATGGCTTCGGAAGGTCTGTGGAGGAGATCCGTTTGTCGAATTTAAGGAGATACAAGATTTCCAGTTGGCACCGATTGATTCTGATATGTCAAAAGGTGAAGTTGAGTTTGCAAATTGTAAGATTATTTATCAGCACTTGTCATTTTTGACAGAGTCACAGGCTTGTGATGAAAGACTGTGGGCGGGTCTGTGCCATTCGGTTTATTACGATTACCTTAGAAAAAGATGGGACTATGATACAAAATCACCTAAAACACAGAAAGAGGCTGTATCAAATATAAAATCGAGATTTTTCTTTTCTGGTGGTACAAGAGCCGGATTATTTAGAAATTCCATAGCCAAGTGTTGGTGGGTTGGAAGAAATACCTATGATCCAAGTAATGTAGCAAATCCATTTGAAAAATTGGATATTATAGGTAGCAACGATATTAGTAGTAAAATTTCCGATATTTTTTACAGTAATAATTTCTCTGCAAATCCGGTTATTTTGAATGGCATCGTTAAAGCATTCAAAAACTTCAAAGAGGAAAACACACAGCTTTCACTCAAGGAACATATAAGACCAACATTGCAATTCTTGAATGCAGTAGGCGGTGGAGTTGTTTTAGATTGTCTTGATGAGGATGAGATTGCTGATATGCTCATTGATAACATCTATGGCATTTTACAAGGTGATGAGCAGGGTGTAGAGATTGAAGAGGAATCCGAAGAGTATGAAGATATGGATGTTGATGGCAATGACATATCAGAAGAAGAAAACTCTGAAGATAGTGTTGAAGAAGAGTATATAGTTATTGGTCAAAAAGTCAATGTTCGTATTAAGGAAACCGATGAACCAAAAACAATACTGGTAAATTATCTTCCGAATTCCACAAAGATTCCGCCATTGGCAAAAAGCCTTTTAGGCTGCTGGATTGGAGATGAGGTTCCTTTCCAAGGAAAGACATATATTATAGAAGCAATTCAAAAGTAGAGAACAGTTAAAAAAGTGTTTTCAGTGGTGACACTTTTTAACGATAGCCTCGACCTATCGTTAAAAGGTTCATGGATATGTTTCCTTTCACGATGGTAATTCATAGACAGCAGTCCTTTCATGTAGAAAGTATCGTGTTGCTTTCAAAACTTCATACAAAACAGAGTGTAGAAGTGGAATTGGAAATGAGCGAGATGGATTTGACGGCTGCGGAGAGTAAAGCCACTTATGCGGAAATTAAACAGTATGTGCTTGATAAATACGGATTGAAAGTATCCAGTTTGAATATTGCTCAGATTAAAGCAAAGAGTGGTATTATCGAGCGTGAGAATTATAATACGGCAAAGAACGAAAATGTTAAGCAGCCAAACTGTACAGAAGAAAAAGAAAATGCAATAAAAAACGCGTTCAAATATTTTCAAATGATTTAAATGGGAGGATAAAATGCTAAAAAAGATAAAGTTTAAAGGGGGCTTTTTTAATGAAGAAAAAGAGCTGAAATTATTTATGAATGAAGATAGAATATCAGTTCTTTACGGGAAAAATGGCTCTGGAAAAAGTACTATTTCTAATGCTGTGCGTAAGGCAAAAGGGGATGTAGTTGATGATATAATCCAAGCCACATTACTTGATGAAAAAGATATGGCTTTTGTGGATACGCAGTGTATTCATGTGTTTAATGAAGATTATGTGAGTTCACGTGTTAAAATACGAGACGATGGGTTGAATGCAATTATTCTTTTGGGTGAATTAGGTAATCTTGAAGATAAAATATTGGATTTGGAACTTAGAATTGAAGCTGAATCTAAAAGAAATGCAGAACTTAAAATAGTTGCTGGCGAATATAAAGACAAAGATAATATAAAGTCTCCAAGCAACTGTAAATTTCAGATTAACCTTGGATTGTCTGGAAATGGACATTGGGCTGAGCGAGAAAAGATTATTAATAATGGTAAACGCAATGCCAGCGTTACGGATAAAGTAATGGATTCTATTATCGCATTGCAACCTGCTGAAACATTGGCGGATTTGAGAAAACGTTATGAAGAGAATCTTCAACTGTTAAGTCAGGTAATAGCTAATGAAGCGGCTCAGATTAGAAGTACTGTGAAATTGAATGTTTCATATGATGAAAAGGCATTACAAAATCTTCTTTCACAGAAGGTTGAAAGACCTACGTTGTCAGATCGTGAGCAATATCTTCTTCAGCTTATTGATGACGGGAAATTAGATCAAATTAGTGAAATGAAGTCAGTATTTTCGAAAGAAAAGACAAAGAAATGTCCTTTTTGTTTTCAAGAAATCTCAGATCAAGGTAAACGAGATTTGATTGGTAGTATAGAGAAAGTATTATCGAAAGAGGTTGATATTCATGAGGAAAAACTCAAAAAATGCATCATACAGGAATTGAATGTTGATTTTTCTGGTATGGATGTCTTGAATTCACCTAATTATATAAAGTGTAAAGATGTAGTGGAAGAAATCAATAAAGAGATATTTAAGATACGAGAAATTATTCTTAAAAAGATTAATCATCCGTATACACCTATTACTGATTTTGAGAGCTGCCTGATTGATAAACTTGAGCAATATGAGTTGTTTAGGACTAAGTTACAGCAGGAAATAGAAAATTATAACAATGCAGTTAAAAAAATTGGAACGCTTAAAAGGAATCTCACAAATGATAATGCGGCCATTGCACATTATGAGGTTTCTAGCGATATTAAGTTATGGAAGCAAGCCTTGGGGGAACAGAAGAAAGCTGATGAAGCATTAAAGGAATCTGACGAGAAAATCAAAAATTTCAATGATGAACTGAATATCTTAAAATCTCGAAAGAAAAACATAAAAATAGCAGTCAGTTTGATTAATAAGAGCTTTAGATTTGTGTTCTTTTCAAAGGATAGATTAGAAATCAAAGTTGAAGGTGATAAATATGTATTGTATGCCCACGGAAAAGTAGTAAAGCCTAACAATGTGTCTGTTGGTGAAAGAAATATTATTGCTTTATGCTATTTTTTTACAGAACTGATTATGAATCAGGAGGCGAAAGACGGGTATTCAAAAAAACTAATCCTTGTTATTGATGATCCCATATCAAGTTTTGATTTTGAAAACAAAGTGGGAATTATGTCACTGCTGAAAGCAAAGGTAGCCGATATTATTAAAACCAATCCAGAAAGCCAAATTCTAGTGATGACACATGATATTCAGTGTTTATATGATCTTCAAAAAATTGGAGAAGAGGTTTGCATCGAATATAAGCGAGAAAGCAACGGGCAAAAGAAAGTTACATATGCTTGTTGTGAATTAAAAAACAAAGAGATTATTCCATTCAGTTACACAAAACGAAACGAATATTCTGAGATTTTGAAAGCTGTATATGATTATGCTTGTGGTAAGAATGCGAATGACACTCTGATTGTTGGGAATTTAATGCGACGAGTGATGGAGGCGTTCTCAACATTTGTGTATAAAAAGGGAATAGCAGAGATTTCCTGTGATGATACGATTTTGCAACAGATTGGAGACAAAGATTACATTGATTATTTCAAGAATCTAATGTATAGGCTTGTGCTTAATGGCGATAGTCATATGCTAGAGAGAACAAATAGTCTGGATGACATGGATTATTTGAATTTTTTAAGTGATGAAGAGCGACGAAGAACGGCACAGGAAGTTATTTGTTTCGTTTATTTATTAAATAAAAGGCATGTTTTGGCACATTTGGAAGGAAAGCAAAACATTGAAACCAACATTCAAAAGTGGTGTGCAGATATAAAAAGTTTTTGTGCAGGTGATGAAGTGACGGTGTGATTATGATTGCATTATATTCCATGGGAATTAAGGACGTGGTCTATATTTAACCAAAGACAGGTGATAAAATGATTTCTATATTAAGGTATTTTTAAGATTATCGGGGAAATACAATTTGAATGTAAGGAGAAATCGTAATGTATCGAAGTAGTCGATACTGACTTTGCCTAAAAATACACCTAAAACAATTTATGCTTTGCCAAATGTTGATGTAAGAATAGGATAAATATGGTAATTGGCAAATAGGAATATAGGAGGTGTTTTATGGATAAGCGCAAGCGGATGGGAAAGGATAAAGAGGGAGTGGTATTTCCGGTTGCTCCGAATCTTTCTGAAATGGGTGATAGTTATTTGCAATTTATAGAAGAAATTAAGAAAGAAATTCAGAAGCAGAGAGTTTCAGTTGTAATGAACGCCAATACAAGCATGATTTGCCTTTACTGGAATATTGGCAGGGCTATTTTGAAAAAACAAGAGGAAGAGGGATGGGGTGCAAAGGTTATTGACCGTATGTCAAAGGATCTGAAAATTGCTTTTCCAGAAATGTCCGGCTTTTCTCCACGTAATATTAAGTATATGCGAAAATTTGCCCAGTGTTGGGGGGATTATGAAATTGTGCAACGGGTCGTTGCACAAATACCATGGCGGACAAATATTACTTTGATGGATAAATTAAAAACACAGGAAGAACACATATGGTATGCTGGTAAAACGATAGAAAATGGTTGGAGTAAAACGATACTTGAGTTACAGATACAAAGTAAATTAATGGAACGTACTGGAAAAACAGTCAACAATTTCCCTGTGGCACTGCCATCGCTTGATTCTGATATGGCGAATCAAATATTTAAAGATCCTTATTTGTTTGACTTTTTGGGAACCGATATGCCAAGACGTGAGGTGGAAATAGAACAGAAACTAACAGAACATATTCAAAGTTTTCTATTAGAATTAGGACAGGGATTTGCATTTGTTGGGCGGCAGGTTCATTTAGAGGTTGGAGGACAGGATTTTTATTTAGATCTTTTGTTTTATCACTTGAAATTACGTTGCTATGTTGTGATAGAATTAAAAGCCTGTGATTTTGAGCCGGGATTTATCAGTCAGTTAAATATGTATCAGAATATAGTAAATGATATTTTGTGCCATCCTGATGACAAACCGACAATCGGGCTTTTGTTGGTTAAGGGTAAGAATAAAACTGTAGTGGAATATTCTTTATCTGGTTATCAGAACCCGATTGGTGTTGCAGATTGGCAGAATCAGCTCACACAGTCTTTGCCAGAGGAGTTCCAGAGTAGTTTGCCTTCTATTGAAGAAATAGAAAAAGAATTAGAATAATAACAAAATTAACAGCAAAAGTGCAACGACCGTTGCACAAATAGGATAACAGACATGAGGGGGCAGTGGCTTAAATCAATTCGGTTTAAGCTGCCGATTATTGAAAATGATTTAAGTATAGGTTTGGACAACGGTGAACATGTTGAGACAGTGATTCTGATGACGTATTGTGGTGATAAGAGGAAATAAGACGGTTATACCACAAAATGTTGTGGTTTTTGAGCGTAAATCGAGCAAAAAATGGGGCAAAAAACGAGCGTTTTTGCCCCTTATTTTTTGCCCGTTTCACAGATGACATCGGGTTTTGGACAGATGAAAACAGAAAATTCAGAGGATTGGCAGATGAAAAGTAAGCGCCTAAATGTTGGGCGGCTTGAATAGCCCCATTTGTTGCCCCATAATAGTAGAGAGTAGATTTTTGCTACT
>NZ_CALPCM010000061.1:0-9864 GCF_943193015.1 Hominisplanchenecus murintestinalis | reverse complement strand
GGGAAGCAGGGAATTTCTCTTCTTCCCTTTTTTCAAGAATAATTCTTATTGTTGCCAATGATAATTATACACTAACTGAATGAAAGGAAACATCTCCCGTACTACAGCAAATAATGGATTTATGTGCAAAGTATAGGAGCAGCTTGCTTTTCATTCTGCAAACTGCTCCTAATGATTCTCAAATTCTTTAACTATTCTGTTTCTTAGAACTTCCCTTCCTTCGCCGCTTCCTCCACGGAAACAGCTACGGCAACAGTCATACCAACCATCGGGTTGTTACCTGCGCCAATCAGGCCCATCATCTCTACATGCGCCGGTACAGAGGAAGAACCTGCGAACTGTGCGTCGGAGTGCATACGTCCCAGAGTATCTGTCATACCATAGGAAGCAGGGCCTGCTGCCATGTTATCCGGATGCAGGGTACGTCCTGTACCGCCGCCGGATGCTACAGAGAAGTATTTCTTGCCTTTCTCGTTGCACTCTTTTTTGTAAGTGCCTGCTACCGGGTGCTGGAAACGTGTCGGGTTTGTGGAGTTACCTGTGATAGAAACGTCTACACCCTCTTTCCACATGATAGCAACGCCTTCCGGAACGCTGTTTGCGCCGTAGCAGTTTACTTTCGCGCGAAGTCCCTCTGAATAGGATTTACGGAATACTTCTTTTACTTCATTTGTATACGGATCATACTCTGTCTCAACATATGTAAATCCGTTGATTCTTGCGATAATCTGAGCAGCGTCTTTTCCAAGACCGTTCAGGATAACACGCAGCGGTTTCTGACGAACCTTGTTTGCTTTCTCAGCAATACCAATCGCTCCCTCTGCTGCTGCAAAGGACTCATGGCCTGCCAGGAATGCAAAACACTCTGTATCCTCTTCCAGAAGCATCTTACCCAGGTTTCCATGACCAAGACCTACCTGACGGGTATCTGCAACGGAACCCGGAATACAGAAAGCCTGAAGCCCCTCGCCGATTGCTGCTGCTGCGTCTGCTGCTTTCCTGCAGTCTTTTTTGATTGCGATAGCCGCGCCTACGATGTATGCCCAGCATGCGTTCTCAAAACAGATTGGCTGGATTCCTTTGATCTGGTCGTATACATTCAGACCAGCGTCTTTTGTGATTTTCTCAGCTTCTTCCAGAGAAGCGATTCCATAACTATTTAAAACAGAATTGATTTTGTCAATTCGTCTTTCATATGATTCAAATAAAGCCATTTCCCGTTACCTCCTCTACAATTATTCTTTTCTCGGGTCAATAATCTTAACAGCGTCTGCTACACGGCCATACTGACCTTTTGCCTTTTCCCATGCAGTGTTCGGATCATCACCCTTTTTGATGAAATCTGTCATCTTGCCAAGGCTTACGAACTGATAACCGATAATCATATCATCTGCATCCAGGGCGATACCGGTTACATAACCTTCTGCCATTTCCAGATAACGAGGGCCTTTCTTCAAAGTTCCGTACATTGTACCAACCTGTGAGCGGAGTCCTTTTCCAAGATCCTCCAGGCCTGCGCCTACCGGAAGCCCGTCCTCTGAAAATGCACTCTGTGTTCTTCCGTATACAATCTGAAGGAACAGCTCTCTCATAGCGGTGTTGATTGCATCACACACCAGGTCAGTATTCAGAGCCTCCATAACTGTCAGTCCCGGTAAAATCTCAGAAGCCATAGCTGCAGAATGTGTCATGCCTGAACATCCGATGGTTTCTACCAGAGCTTCCTGAATGATTCCTTCCTTTACATTTAAGGTCAGCTTACATGCGCCCTGCTGAGGAGCACACCAGCCAACGCCATGTGTCAGACCGGAAATGTCTTTAACTTCTTTTGCCTGTACCCATTTTGCTTCTTCTGGGATTGGAGCAGCGCCATGATGAACGCCCTGTGCCACTGGACACATTTCTTCTACTTCACGTGAATAAATCATTTTAAGACTCCTTTCAATTATAAATGACTAATGTATACACCGGACATGAAATGCCCATGTCATACTTGCTTTTATTCTCTCACAAATCGACAAATTAGTCTAGCACTTTTTTCCTTTCCTGCTATACTTTCCGCTTCATCTGCCGGATGCGTTCTTTCTCTTCTTTGCCAATCCTGCGTGATTCTGTAATCTTCTGCAGTGCTTTATTATAGGTAAAATCATCCAGGCTGTTTTCCAGCAGATACGGCATTACCTGTTTCGGAAACCTCACATAATAAATGGATATCGTCCACGCCACCGCCATTTTTACATAGTAATCATCATGCCTGACCCCATCCAGCAGTTTCAGCGCCTCGTTTATCCAAGCCTCATCCATATAGTAATCCAGCAGCATCACTGCGCCAAACCGGATGACATATGCACTGTTTCCTGCCCGGCATTCTTGGATAAATGGCCACATCTCTTCTGTATACCTGCTCATTGCTTTCAGGCTGCTGCAGAAACTGTCGCACACTGCCCAGTTATCAATTTTCGGCAGAAACCACCTAATATAAGAAATCCGCTCCTCAAACTCCATCTTGGCGCAGCCAATCACCATCCCCTGGAGCATGGCCTCTTCATAATATTTATTCTGAGCTGTCTCCAGATATGTCCTCCAATCCTCTTTCGACAGCTCCCTGGCAAGCTTTCTGAGCGCCGGAAGACGGACGCCCAGCATTGTTTCCGGATTGATATTTGGTATCAGCCTGCTGTTAAATTTCTGGTATTCCGGCTCTGCCAGACAAAGCAGTTCCTCTCTTACATCTATTTTCATCTGCCCTTCCTTCTTACCGTCCGTACCTTCTGTTATCATTCTTCCAGTTCTGCCAGATGCTCCTTATATCCGCTGTCCATCACACTCTGGAATCTTGCATTTTTCTTGTCATTTGTTACTGCAGTCTTAGAACGGTTAATCGGCTGCTGGGTTCCTGCCCCCGCCACACAGCCGCCCGGGCATGCCATACCCTCCAGCAGATAGCCGTTCAGTTTCCCGGCTTTTGCCATCGTCAGCATTTTCCGGCATTCCCTCAGGCCTTCTGCGCTCTGAACCTTGACTTCGCGGGAGGGTTCCAGCTTCTTAATACAATTCACTACCGCAGACGCCACGCCCCCGCTAATGGCAAACCCTTTCCCGTCGCCGCTCGCTTCCGTAAAGAATTCCTCTGACGGCAGGCTGTCAAAATCCATTTCCTTCGCCGTAAACATCCCCATGACTTCCTCAAAGGTCAACACAAAATCCACATCACTGCGGATGCTTCTTCGGCTTGCTTCCAGCTTTTTCGCCGCACAGGGACCGATAAATGCAATCTTACAATTCGGATGCTCCTTCTTTACCAGCCGGGCAGTCAGCACCATCGGAGTCAACGCCATAGAAATATAAGGCGCAAACTGCGGAAAGAGCTTTTTCGCCATTACCGACCACGCCGGGCAGCAGGATGTGGCCATAAACGGCTGCTTCTCAGGTACATCTTTGATAAACTCTTTCGCTTCCTCAATCGTGCATAAATCCGCGCCTACCGCTACCTCCACAATATCCTCAAATCCCAGTCCTCGAAACGCCGCTTTCATCTTATCCGGCGTAAGCTTAGGCCCAAACTGCCCGGAAACTGCCGGAGCCACGATTGCATACACCGGAACATCGCTCTTAATCGCCTGAATCGTCTGGAAAATCTGGCTCTTATCAGCAATGGCCCCAAACGGACAGTTTACCAGGCACATACCGCAGGAAACACATTTATCGTAATCAATATCCGCCCTGCCAAATTCATCGCTTCGGATGGCGTCCATCCCGCAGGCTTTCGCACAGGGACGCTCCAGTTTCGTAATTGCTCCGTATGGGCATTCCTGCACGCATTTCCCACATTTTACACATTTTTCTTCATCAATAACAGAACGTCCATTCACAATCTCCACCGCATTTTTGGGACAGACTTCTTTACACGGATGAGCCAGACAGCCCTGGCAGGCATCCGTAACAAACACCTTATTATCCGGGCAGGAATGGCAGGCGAATTTAATAATGTTTACCAATGGCGGCTCATAATACTTCTCCGACTTCATCGCCTCATCCAGCCCCTCGGAAATCGGCGCCTGTTCATCTGCTTTCCTCCATGGAAGCCCCATAGTAAGCCGGAGCCGCTCGCCTACAATCGCCCGTTCCAGAAATACGCTGTCACGATAAGCTGCAATCTCTCCTTTGATAATCTTGTACGGCACTTCCTCGAACTTTGTATAATCTCCTCCTTCATACGCGAACCGCGCCACTTCTGTAAAGACCTGGCGCCTGATTTTATTTACAGATGTATAAATTCCTCTCATAGCTCATCCTCCATTTGAAGCTTTTTGTTAAAACATGTTTACTGACAAAACTTTAACATACTTTCAATCAGAGTACAAGCTTTTCTGTACATGCAAATTTGCCCATATAAAATCCCCCGGCAAAAGCCAGGGGATACTGCCCACTAACAGCCAAAAGATATTTCTATTCAAACCTCACAATCTCTTTCTTCAGCCTCTTCATAATTTTCTTTTCAAGCCTTGAAATGTAAGACTGGGAAATCCCCAGCAAATCCGCAACCTCTTTCTGCGTCCTCTCCTCCCCGTCCAGAGTATTCAGCCCAAACCGCAGTCTTACAATGGTCTGCTCTCTGTCCGTAAGTTTTCCGATAGCTTTCATCAGAAGTTTCCGCTCCACCTCTGTCTCCATATCTTTATAAATCACATCCTCATCTGTTCCCAGGATATCTGAAAGCAACAGCTCATTCCCGTCCCAGTCCACGTTCAGAGGCTCATCAATCGATACTTCCATCTTTGTCTTGTTGTTCCTTCTCAAATACATTAGAATTTCATTTTCGATACACCTGGACGCATAAGTGGCCAGCTTGATATTTTTTCCCGGATTGAATGTATTGATTGCTTTTATCAGCCCTATTGTACCTATAGACGTCAAATCTTCCACGCCCACTCCCGTATTGTCAAACTTTTTCGCTATGTAAACCACCAGCCGCAGATTATGCTCAATCAGCATTGTCTTTGCCTCACTGTTATGGTCTGTCTCAAGATTCTCGATGGCCTTTGCTTCCTGATGGGCTGACAACGGCGGCGGCAGCACCTCGCTCCCTCCTATATAGTGGATATCATTCCCCCGCCCCATCAAAAGGCTGGGCAGTGTCGATACGACACGGAATTGAAAATGACGCGGCATTGCAACTTTGATTACCATAAGAATCCCTCCTATTCATCCAAAAGCTGGGGATGAAGAATCAGCTGATACTTTCCATCCCGGTTCACAGGCTCTTTACTCACTGCAATCACCGGTCGCTCCAGCCGCTGTAAGTCTTTTTCCCGCCTGATGTTCATATAATCTAATGTCATTCCCGGCAGCAGGCCGCTGCTTTTTCCAATAGAATGGAACGGAATATAAAACATTTTTGCATCCTTATCCAAAAGCCCCCTGGCAGCATCATAAGCCAGTATGCTTACAGGCTTTCCCGTAAGCGGGTCTTTCAGCTGGTTTCCCGTATCCCTCAGAGCCCTGACACATACGGTTTTTCCATGGAAGCCCAACGTGACATCATAAAAATTCTGTGTCTTGAATTTTACACCTTGATATCCTCTCAAAAATACCGTGAGTACTCCCGCGCTCACAAACGCCGCTGTCGGAACAGAAAATGAAAACTGTGCAGACACCGCCTGGAAAATCCCCCCTGTCAAAAATGCAGTACAAGAAAAGCAGAGGAGCCCTTTTGCCAGCAAATGTTTCTGCGAGATGCCATAAGCAATTCTGACCATCAAAACTGCCGTCAATACATATCCGGCAATCATCACTGCCGGAATCCCACGAAACGGGCTTACCATGAGCATACATGCTCCCAAAGCTCCGGTAAATGCTGCAAGAAACAGCAGTCTGAAATCTCTTTTCCATTTCAGGATGCTTCCCGTCAGCGCAAGTACGATATAGTCCAGCATCATATTTTCCAGAAAGAATATATCTATGTAAAATTCATAATACACGAAACACCTCCCACGCCCTTATGAAGCACTTGGATTAGGCATTTCCAATTATATGAAATCCAGGAAAAGAAATTTGTCAAATCCGGGAAGCAATTTCTGATTTCTTATCGACAAAATTTTACCGCACCATCGCTTTCTTATTCTTACTTAATCCCACTATATCAGTGCGCAAAAAAAGCCCTGAAACCCTTCGCATCCGAAAAATTTCAGGACCGTGCGGACTTTCACAGCGATTTTGCCTTAGCCTAATTTTAAATCTTTCAAAAACTCATATAACTTTTCCACTGGAATCTGCCCGGGCGCAGACACCTCACCTACGCTTCCGAACGTAATCGCCGACCCAAAAAGCTGCCCTGCCAGCCGGCTGATCACTCCCAGTTCTCCCATTGCCATTGTCACTATCGGCGTATCCTGGTGAAGTTCCTTCATAGCCAGCGTCGCGTCCAAAAGCGTCAATACATCCCTCTCTGTCCTGGGCATTACCGCCAGTTTGGCAATATCTGCCTCCATTTCCTGCATTTTACAGAGCCGCCGCATCAATTCTTCCTTCTTCGGCGTCCTGCTAAAATCATGGTTGGACGCGATCACTTTCATACCCTGGCCATGTGCCGCTTCCACCATCATGTACGTGATATCATCCCCGCGGAATATTTCTGCATCAACTAAATCTGGCAGCCCTGTCCTCATCGCCCGGATATTCACTCCCAGATATGTTTCCGCATCCAGACGAACATTCCCCCCTTCCTCTTTTGTGCGGACAGTAAACAGCAGGGGAATATCCCCCAGAATTTCACGAAGCTCCTGCAGTGTCTCATTTACTGCCTGTGGATCCAAAAGCTCTTCAAAAAAATCCGCGCGCCATTCCACCATGTCAAAGGGGTGTCCCTTCAATGCTTCTGCCGATGTACAGATGCTTTCTCTTGTGGACGCTGTAAGAGGGACGCAGATTTTGGGCGTCCCTTCTCCAATCTTCACATTTCTTATTTCTACTATGGCACTCATCGCCTATTCTCCTCTTCTTGTATATGGTATATTTTTCTCTGATAATTTATCATACCACAGACAGCCGGTAAAATCCAGAGACAGATAGCGGCTAAATCCCATAATAAACCACATTTTGAAAGTTCTTAGACAGCAAAATCATTCCGTATCTACCCAGATATTCCCTTCCTCACTCTTTACCTCAAGCTTTCTTTTTGCTTTCTCCCTCTCCAAAAGAATATTATTCCCCTGCTTTTTCCCGTTGACAGATACTTCCCCAAACTCTGTCATAAGGCTCATCTGGTATTCTTTTTCTTTTCCTGCCATTGCAAGTTTTACATTTCCACTTTCGCTTGATACCTTTACATCTTTTGCATTCAGTTCGTATAGTTCACATTTCCCATATGCAACTTGAATGTCCGCCGTTCCAAGTTCTACTTTCTTGCCTTCCACATCTCCGCCCTCTGTTTCAAGTTTCATCTGTCCGGTTTTTATGTCCTGTATTCTGATATTTCCACTGTCTCCGCTCTTGATATGGACAAACGTATCTGTTGTCACATTTTGCATTGTGATCTCTCCGTACTCATTAACCAGAGAAAGCTCTTTCCCGCTCATCTCCTCTATTTTGGTATTCCCGGACTCGCTCTTTACTGTCATAATTCCCCCTGAAATTCTGCTCAGGGCAATTTCTCCATACATTTCCTCAAGCTTCATTTCTTCCGCCTGGATATCTGACAATCTGTAGCTCCCGCCCTCCCCTTTCAGGGTCATTTTTCCTACGTCACAGTCCTCCATTTCGACATCCCCATACTCTGCCTGTACTTCTGTATGCCCGCTTGTCAGGCCGTTCACCCATGCGCTTCCCGATTCCATCTTCATCACAGTTTTTTCACATCCTGCTCCATTGATATCCATCTTAATCTTTCCATATTCATTTACCAGGTTTAAATCTTTCAGCTTCGTCCCCCTCGGCACATAAATCCGCACATAGCTCTCCTTACTGTTCACCGTATCTCCCCAGAAAAATCCTGCGCCATACCACCCCGCCTGTTTTACATAATCACTGGTAAAATGATAAATGCCGTCCTTCTTCTCGTTCTTAACGCTAAGAAACGCATCATCATAACCGTATTCCAGATGAAAATCATCCCCCAAAAGAAACTCCACATTTCCTTCTACGCAATTGATATCCAAACTGCTGACGTCAGACAAAGGTACTTTTTTCTCTACAAACGTCCCCCTGATATCTTCTGCCGTCTGAATCCCTTTCTCTGTAATCCAAAATCCCGGAACACCGCCCATCGCAAGTCCCGCAGTTGCCAGGATTCCTCCGCCTATCACCAATATCCCTGCTGTAAGCAGCAAAACTTTCTGATACCTCTTCATGCTTTTTTCCTCCTGAAAATTCTTTGAAATAATGCCCGGATTGCTTTTATCATCCCTTTAAATACTTTACATACAAGAAAAGCGCCTAAAATACTAAGACCAATAAACGCCAGCCCCAGCCCCAGCCCCGTCAGCGCAGATGCCGGCTGAGAAAATAGAAGGATAATTCCACACACCACACCGATTACGCCTCCGGCAAACAAGCCTGCCTCAGCTATCAAAAGCCCCAGGACAACCATCCCTGCGCTCAAAAGCAGCATCCCCACCAACATCAGGATTACAAACGCAAACGGCAGGGCAATCGGCGCCGCGCAGACCCCGAGAATTACCATCCAAATTGTTCCAAGTCCCCTCCGTGCTGACTTTGGCGGTTCATGCATCCTTTCCACCGCCGCATCCATAATAATCTGCGCCGCTACTTCCTTCGGCGTCCCCAAATCAGCAATCACTGTTTTCTCATTTTCCGGTCCCGCATCGTTAAAAAATTCCACATAATAGTCCATCGCTTTTTCATATTCGTCCCGCGGCAGCCTGCGCAGCTCCCTGGATAATTCCCGTAAAAATTCATCCCTGTTCATTCTCCATACCTCCCATCATAATTTTCTCCACTTCCATACGGTATTTCTTCCACTCTTCCATATAAAATTGATATTGCTGTTTCCCTGCCTCCGTAATCACGTAATACTTCCTGTTCCTTCCCTGATACGGCTGGTCATATGTCTCCAGATATCCTTTCTGCTGCAGTCTGCGCAGAACCGGGTACAGAGTAGATTCCTTAATATCCGCCACCTTCTTCACCTGCTGCGAGATAGAATAGCCATAGGCGTCCCCCCTGGATATAATCGCCAGCACAATCGCATCAGTAAGGGTAGAGCCCAACTGATAAATCATACGCGTCCTCCTTATACCTTTCATTTTTATATATATATAATTCATCTATATATTTTTGTTATCTATATTATATTCAATATAATATATAAAGTCAATACCTATTTACACTTTTTTAATACGCAAAAAAAGAAGAGACACCCATCTGTGAATGTCTCTCCCTCCGTATAAATGCATCTTACGTTTTAAAATATTGTTTCTTACCTTTAATCTTTATCCATCCAGTCTGCACAATCTCTTTTTTAATATGAAGCAAAAAGGAGTTACCGTTTTTTATAAACAACTTTTTTCCCAGCGCTTCTCATCCCTTTTTGCAGCTTATTAAAGTTCTTCTTTGACATCTTCTTTGGAACCGTCACTTTGCAGTTCTTTTTAATCCCGGAGAACGCCTTACTTCCGATCTTTACTGCATTCCTGTTCTTAAACGTGACCTTTCCAAGACTTTTGCAGTTGAAGAAGCTCTTTGAGCCAATCTTCTTTACGTTTGAGCCAATCTCCACCTGCGTGATCTTCTTATTCTTCTGAAATACGCCTTTTGCGATTTCTGTTACTTTAACCTGAATTATTCACAGCTGTGCCGTGAAAGTGGTTGAAAGCCACATAGTTACTGTATTTAAGCTGCTTATTG
>NZ_CALPCM010000060.1:0-9898 GCF_943193015.1 Hominisplanchenecus murintestinalis | reverse complement strand
GCAATAAGCAGCTTAAATACAGTAACTATGTGGCTTTCAGCCACTTTCACGGCACAGCTGTGAATAATTCAGGTTTAATTATAACATATCCCGTTTCATAAATCAACTTTGAAAACCGTAAAAAGCAGCCCGGATGTAACAGTTCAGCCCAGGACTTTGCTTTACTATTTTGTTACTTTTGCTTTCTTTGCCCCGGCGCCCTTTACTTTTTTCAGCAGCGCTTTGCGGGCTTTTGTTTTTGTCAGTTTCTTTGCCTTGACTGTCAGTCCCTTTTTGGTCCCTTTGAATGCGCCTTTTCCAATCTTTTTCAGCAGCTTTCCATTGTTCAGTGTAATTTTCTTAAGCTTTTTGCAGTTCATAAATGCCTGTTTATCAATCGTCTTGATATTTTCACCTACTGTGACTCTCATAAGCTTCTTGAAGCCTTTAAATGCATTTGCCCCAATCCTTTCCACTTTATAAGTCACGCCATTGATTTTTACGGTTTTCTGAATGGTAATGCTTTTGGCATCTTTTGTACCTTTGACTGCCACTGCTGCTTTCTTATTCTTCGCGTCCACCTCGTATCTCACATTTTTAATGTTCACATGAGTCTGTACCGGGACCGGCGAAGGAGCCGGGGGCGGTGTGGAGCCGGGGACTTTGGCGAGTTTATACCCTGCCAGCGCCACGGTCAGCCTATTCAGCTCTGACGCGCTTGTATTCTGGCTGTTCAGTGCATCTTGAAGCTGCTTTTTGAGCGCTGCATACCCTGCCCAGCTCGCTTCCGTATAAAACCCTTTATCCTTATCCTGCACAGCCTGCGCTAATACTGCACGGGCATTTGCCCTGGCAGCCTCCAGTTCCTTCTCTGCCTGTGTCGGTTCCTTTACCAGCTGAAACCTTTCCAGCATCTGTGTCAGCTGCTGCAGCTTTTCAGCATCCGGCTGCTCACTTTCCAGTTCTGCCCGGAGCTGTTCTTTCATCTTCACATATTCTGCCCAGCTCGCTTCTGTGTACAGCCCTTTATCGTTATTCGCCACCGCTTTCTCCAGTGCGTCCCTGGCTGCTTTCTCAGCCGCTGCCAATACTTTCGTTTTCAAGCGGGCTACCGCACCGTCAAACCCGGCTTTCGCAGCTTTTAACTGCTCAGAGCTCAGCCTCTCCATACCTACGCTCACCAGCGATGACGCCCCATTGTATGCCCTTACAAAAGACTCCCAGCTCTCCTGTGTATAGATTGCCGCCCCATTGGCGTCCCTGTTTCCTGTATTATATATCTGCTGCGCTTTTGCCTGTGCCTTTTCTGCTTCTTCTCTTGCTTCTGCTTTCTCAGCCATGCTAATCGTGGTAAATGTGATCACCTTTGGTTCTGCATTCTGGGAACCGAAACGTGCGCTAATCTTAACTTTTACCTCACCTGCTTTTGTGATAGTCAGAACAGTCTTTCCATCCGTTTCTGTTAACGCACCTGCCGCCGTATTGTCAGCGCCGCTCCCCAGTTCAAACCCCAGCTCCAGCGCCGTACTGCTGTCATGTACCAGGCAGTCATACCTGTCATGCAGCACCGACGTGCTGTCATTTAAAATTATCTCCGCTGTTTCCCCTGCGGAATCACCTGCCGCCGTCAGCTCGATTTCTGTCAATCCGCTGTAAGTAATCCTGCCGATTGCACATTCACAGATTGTACTGCTCCTTGGCACCAATACTACCGCCTTCAGCGCGTCCAGCGCTTCTTTATAAACCTCCTGTTTCCTTTTCAAACCGGAAGACTGATTAAGAGACACCGCCCTGTCATACGCCGCGCGGTACGCCTGCCAGCTCTGACGGGTGTACTTTGCAGTTACGCCGTCTTCCTCAAACTCTTCTTCCCTCTCATGGGATGCCAGATATTCAGCCAGTTCCTGTTTTGGCTCTTTCAATCCCCGGCAGCTATAGATATACTGCAGAACCGCTCCGCTCTCGTCCAGCTCCCTGCTAAGGATATCCTGGACCGGCACACGCTCCCACTGACCCGCTGCATTTTTTACATACAGAAAATTTTTCTCAGAAGCCGTCTCCGGGAAGATAAAATCCTTGTCACTGTCTTTCTCCAGCGCTTTTTCTTTTGTCTCAACCTCTATCTTCACCCGGTAATCTTTATAAGGACTTGGATATGGCGCTTCTGCATCGCTGTCTTTCTCCAGCCAGGTACAATTTTTCAAGCTGTACGTGTCTGTCTGTCCATTATCCAGCTCAACTGTCTGCCCTCCCGGCTCTACCGCAATCTGTACCTTGGGCTCATCCGCTTCATTGTCCAGGCTGAGCATAGCCGCCCTTGATGCAGCTTTCAGCCCTTTCTCCCCATTTTTAGCGTACTCTCTTTCCAGCCGTTCCCTTGCCTGTTCATAACGTTTCTTCGGATAGTATATTTCCGTGTCCGCCGCCCCTTCATCGGACGGTTCATCCGGCAGCTCTGCCCCATATCCGGGCCCTGCCAGAAAGACGGCGTCATCATAGGCTTCTTTGAACGTCAGCCAGCTTCTCTTTGTATAGAATTGAAACGCTTCTTCTTTTTCCATTCCGGCTATATATGCCATATCGGCTGCATTTCTGCCCACCTGGAGTTCCGCCTTCAGCAGGTTGTAAGCTTCTATAGGACTCTCTACCGCCCCGAAATCATAGGACACCGTCATATAGCTATACCCATTGCCATCTTTGCCGTCATAATTCACAATTGCATCTGACTCGTTCGGATATGGATATGCAATCATGGTATCATTATCATTCAGGGTTACGGTAGTCATCTGAGTAAATTTGCTCTTGCTTTTCAAAGTCACCAGCATCGTATATGCCTTTGTGTCAAACACGGTATGCAGTTCTGTGCCTTTCTGGCTTGTCAGCGCCCATTTTGTATCTTCCACTATATAGTCGCCTTCATCTCCAACTGCCGGATAGGCGTCTGTCCTGTCCATAGACGCGCCATACGATGGTTCTTCTACTGTCAGATGTATTTCTCCGGTTTCGTCTGCTTTCCGAAATCCCATGATTTCAATTTCACTGATCGCCGCATTCGGGCCCAAATCTGTAGCTGCATGTGCGTTCAGCTCTGAAATGTCGAAACGGACATAGCGTTTCAACTGCTTTGTCACATAATCTTCTTCCCGGAACTCCAGCTGCTTATCGCTGCTCTGAGAGCTTACATCTGCCGCTGTCGCCACCGCTTCCCAGTCTCCGTCAAAAATGATGTTTCCGCCCGCTCCTTCCAGGTTGTCGTTCCCCACTGGCGGAACATAGGTATCTGCCGTCCATACCTGGCATCTGTTCGCAGAATTTAGTCCGAACCACTTAATCCGCATCGACTGAATATCCGTTACCGTACCTTCGCCCAAGTCCAGGATAAGGTATGCTTTATCCCCTTCCCGCATATTCACGCCTTTGCCGCCGCTCTCACTGCGCACTGCAGGCATCCAGTATTCATCACTTCCAATGCCATCCGGCATCTGCCCATCGACAGCATAGTTCACACTATGAATGACCTTTTTTCCGCCGGCTTCATAAGTATCTGCTCCTGAATATCCGGCAATTACCGTAGAGCCTTTTCTCCCGTCGGCATACCTGCCGTTTATCCCCACGGCCACATTTTCCGCTTCCGCTACCTTCCAGCGGCTTCCCCATATCTGAATCTCCCGAAGAGCGCCGCCCGAGCGCACGTCCGGGCTCCGGTTCGCATCCTTTATCATCAGGCGCACATATCTTTTTAACGCTGTGCGCTCCAGCCTATACGTTTCATTGTCAGGCGTAAACTCATCCAAAGGCTGGACCAGCCCTTGTGCGTCGCTGCTGCTATCCCGAATCCCTCTGTCAAAGTCTACCACCGTTTTCCAGTCTCCGCTGTCCGCCAGGCTGTCTGCCGGAACAGAATGGTCGCCCATGTTTACTCCTGTGATATCGCTGTCATTTCCGAGCGTACATGTATCGGAAGTCTCTATCGTGTATGCACTCGCCCATTCCTTTTCATGCCATCTGAGACTGATACCGGAAATCCTGGTTTCCGTAGCATGTAAATCATAGATAATGTAGTTTACATCCCCGCTCCCGTCAACATGAGACGTCGGTTTCCAGTAGTCCTTATCATCTTCTGCGTTTTCCCCAAACTCATTGTTTCCTCCCCCGTTAATGGAATTCAGCCCATTCCCCCCGGTATAAGCCCTTACAGACGCATCTCCATCTTCCAGGCTGCGGTTTAAGGCAACATTCACAGTAGTCTCCTGCTGGTCAATACGGCCTGCTTCATTGATATACACCCGCTCCCCTGATATAAATTTATTGGCGTCTGTCGTGCCGTTTCCATATGTCTCAAGCACTTCCAGGCGCACATGGCGCGCCATCTGCGCCTGCCGGAATCTGGCTTCATGACTATTATTTCCTTCTTCAGAATGGGCAGCCCATCCATCTCCTTCCGTCTCGTAAACCAGAAGCCAGCCAGACTCATCAATATCCTTTGGTTCCCGGTCTGCAGTTGATACCCACAGCCTGCATTTTTTGATAGCTCCCCTTGGAACCGCGGAGAGATAACGGACAGACCCCAGGAGTTTCTGCCCTTCCAGGCTGAAATAAATATTCTTTCCGGATACTGCTCCCAGATTTTCCGTCAGCATATAGCCGGACCTGGAAATAAGGTTTGTAAGCGGTTTATCAGGTCTCTGCCTGTTTCCCGGCACATCTGTATCTACCGTAATCGTCTTTTCGTCCACCGGACGGTATCTGTACTGCAGATTCATCTCCTCATCTGCCTGCAGCGCCGCTCTTACCATAAACGCCCCGCCACCGGAGAACGGAATTCCGGTTATTGTCAAAGCCCCTGCCAACAGCCCCGCCAGGCACTGTCTCCATTTCATCTTCATGTCCTAACTCCTCCATACATAAACGACGGTGTGTCACACACCTCAATCTCCAAGTATCACCTATTTTGCAGCTGCATCCCAGCCGCTTTATCTTCTTCCGGATAATGTATTTCCACCAGCGTCAGACCTTCCGGCCTCGCCGTTTCTCCTGCCAGCTCCCTGTCCCGGCTCTCCAGGATAGCTTTTATATATTCGGGTGAGAAAACTCCCCCGCCTGCCCGTATCAGAGTTCCCGCCATAATGCGTACCATGTTATAGAGGAATCCGTTTCCCGTCACCCGAAATACGATTATATCTCCCTCTTTTTCCACCTCTGAAGAATAAATAGTGCGCACGGTATTTTCTATCCCGGGCCTCATCGTGCAGAATGCCCGGAAATCATGCTCTCCTTCCAGATATGCTGCCGCTTCCCGCATTTTCCCCACATCCAGCGGATAATAATAGAAGAAAGAGTACAGTCTCTTCGTAGGATCCGGAAAACGTCTATTTAAAATCCTGTATTCGTAAGTTTTTACTGTCCGGCAAAACCGGGGATGGAAATCCGGCGCCACTTCACAGGATTCCTGAATGCGGATGTCCTCCGGAAGCCTGGTGTTCATGGCATAAGAAATCTTTTCCGCCGGCATCCTCGCTTTTGTATCAAATACCGCCACATTTCCCAAAGCATGGACTCCCGCATCTGTCCTGCTGGCGCCTGTCACCTTAATTTCCTCCTGTAGAAGCGCCGAAAGATGACGGTTCAGTTCCCCTTCTATAGTATCTGCATTTGGCTGCACCTGCCAGCCGTGGTAACGCGTACCGTCATACGCCACTGTCAGCTTCACCCTTTTCATTCTATGCTCCTTCTTACTGCCGCGGCAGCATCCGCCTTTCTTCGGAAAGTTTTACACCGGAGAGACCTTTCCTATCAACACGATACACACGAGATACGCCAACATCAGCAGATATGCCCTGTAGTCCCTCTTCTGATAAATCAATGGCTTCATTTTCGTGCGCCCGTCTCCGCCCCGGTACCCTCTCGCCTCCATTGCCATCGCCAGGTCATTTGCCCGGCGAAACGCTGAAATAAACAGAGGAACCAAAAGCGGCACCAGGCTCTTCGCTTTCTTTACCAATCCGCCGGACTCAAAATCCGCTCCGCGCGCCATCTGTGCCTTCATAATTTTATCTGTTTCTTCCATTAATATAGGAATAAACCGCAAAGCTATGGACATCATCATCGCCACCTCGTGCACCGGAACCCGCAGTTTCTTCAGCGGCGCAAGCCCTTTTTCCATGCCGTCTGTCAGATGATTCGGCGTAGTGGTCAGCGTCATAACCGTAGAACCGATAATCAGCATAACCAGACGCATCGCCATAAATGCCGCCTGTGCAATTCCCTCACGGGTAATCTGTAGTTTCCAGAAAACCAGCACCGGAGTTCCCGGAGTCAGAAACAGGTTGAATACCATTGTAATAGACAATAGTATCATGATAGATTTCAATCCCCGGACCATAAATTTAAAAGGAACCCCCGAAATGCGGATAATAACTGCCAAAAATAAAGCTGCCGCCAGATATCCCGCAAAGGAACGGAACAGAAATAAGGATATAATAAATGTCAGCGTCCCCACCAGTTTCGTCCGCGGATCCAGCTTGTGTATCACGGAATTCCCCGGGTAATATTGTCCCAATGTAATATCTCTTAACATACTTCTCCTATCGTCCCAGCGCACGTAACACCGCGCTTCTGGCTTCCTCCACCGTAGTAGCGTCCGTATCGATTTTCCAGCCTTTTGCTTCCAGCGCTTTTACCACATAAGTCACCTGGGGCGCTGCCAGCCCTATTTTCTCCAGCTCCTGATAATGGTGAAAAACTCTTTTCGGCACATCATCAAACATAATCTTCCCATCATCCATCACAAGTATCCTGTCCACATATTTTGCTACATCTTCCATACTGTGAGAAACCAGAAGAACCGTAATGTTCCTCTCCCGGTGCAGCCTGGCTATCTGCTCTAAAATCTCATCCCGCCCTTTAGGATCCAGTCCTGCCGTCGGCTCATCCAGCACCAGCACTTCCGGATGCATTGCCAAAATGCCTGCAATCGCTGCCCGGCGCTTCTGTCCGCCTGAAAGCTCGAAAGGCGATTTCCTATAGTGTTTCTCTTTCAGCCCCGCCTGATGCAGCGCTTCCAGAGCCCTTGCCTCCACTTCTTCCTTCGGCAATCCCTGATTCTTCGGCCCAAAGCATACATCTGTAAATACATCCACCTCAAAAAGCTGATGTTCCGGGTACTGAAACACCAGCCCCACTTTACTGCGGAGCCCCCGCATATCATAGCCTTCCCGGTAAATATCCTCGCCATTATAATAAATCTTCCCATGCGTAGCCCTAAGCAGACCGTTTAAGTGTTGAATCAGCGTAGACTTACCGGAACCCGTATGCCCGATCACACCGATAAACTGCCCGTCCGGCAGCTCCAGGTTCACATTGTCCAGCGCCTTTTTCTCAAAGGCAGTTCCTTCTCCATATACATAACTCAGATTCTCTATTTGCATCGACATAATTCTTCCACCAGCTCATCTACCGTCAGGACGCCATCCGGAACCGGAAGCCCTGCTTTTTTCAATTCATGTGCCAGGAGCGTCACCTGCGGCACATCCAGCCTGTATTTCTGCAGCTTCTCCACCTGCGAGAAAATTTCCCGGGGCGTCCCCTGCATCACCACTTTTCCTTCATCCATCACCAGTACCTTATCTGCATAAATCACTTCTTCCATATAATGGGTAATCAGCAATACGGCCACATCCTCCACCTGGTTCAGCGCCCGCACCGTACGGATTACCTCTTTCCGTCCCGTCGGGTCCAGCATAGCGGTCGGCTCATCCAACACGATGCATTTGGGGTGCATCGCCACCACCCCCGCAATGGCCACACGCTGTTTCTGCCCGCCGGAAAGTTTATTCGGAGATTTCTTTCGGTATGCCCACATCCCTACACATTTCAGGCTTTCTTCCACCCTTTCCCATATTTCCTCCGTGGATATCCCCATATTTTCAGGTCCAAAACCCACATCTTCTTCAACAACTGTCCCAATAATCTGGTTGTCCGGATTCTGAAACACCATGCCTGCACTCTGACGTACATTCCATAGATTCTTCTCTTCAGATGTATCCATCCCGTCCACATAAAGCGTCCCCTCGTCCGGCGTCAGGATAGCGTTGATATGCTTCGCCAGGGTAGACTTCCCGGAACCATTATGCCCCAGGATAGCCACGAAGTCCCCGCGTTTCACGTCCAGGCTCACCCCGTCTACTGCCCGGGT
Source organism: Hominisplanchenecus murintestinalis (assembly GCF_943193015.1). NCBI lineage: Bacteria > Bacillati > Bacillota > Clostridia > Lachnospirales > Lachnospiraceae > Hominisplanchenecus > Hominisplanchenecus murintestinalis. Next base: position 1,725 of record NZ_CALPCM010000060.1, on the reverse strand, counting down.
CACCGCTGCAACTTCACCGTCCTCGCCGTACTTCCTATATTCATAAACCAGTCCGCTGCCTTCAATAATTCCCATGCTTCCCTCCGCGCCGTCCACCGCCGCTGCCCAGGGCTTATGCGGCTCGTCGGCTTATTCATCACCTATTGTAATGGATTTGCCTGGGAAATACAAGGCTTTTGTGTTAACACAAACATAACCGGCAATATCCTTTTCAAACGTCCGCCCCGCCATCTGAACTGCCATCCGACAGCGCTCTTCTATTCTCCGGAAACCCACGCGCTGAATGAGCCGCCTGGAATTTTGGTTTTTCTTATGAACGAATCCGTATATTCTCTCCATTTCCAACTCGCAAAACGCGTATTCCGCCACTGCCCTCACAGCTTCCTGCCCATATCCCTGCCGCTGATACTCTGCTCCTATCATATAGCCAATAACAGGCACAGATTGCCCCTGAAAAGAGCCATTCTCCAGCCCTGCTCGCCCGACAACACGCCCGCTTGATTTCTCTGCCACCGTCCAGAGCCCATATCCATAAAACGCATACATCCTGCGGATATATGCGCAGAAAGTTTCCCGCTCTTCTTCCTTGTCGTCTGAAAGTCCCGGCATGTAATCTGTCATGCCGGGCTGCCGGTACATATCATAGAACACATCAAAATCATCGGGCACACTTTCCCTAAGCGCCAGCCTGTCTGTCAGGGCGATTGTCCACGGAATGCCATGACAGCGCTGATATACTCTCCTGAAAAATTCTACGTCAAGCTCCTCGAAGCCCTGCACTATCATATCTACATGTGAAAGCGTGACGCCCGCCCCGGGCGGCTCGTAGCCTACGCAGGCGGTTTTTCCTTGGAGCGCGATGGCGCTGCCTTCCACCGAAAGCCTTCCCGACGCCATGTCAGCCGTCGCCTGCCTGTCCGTAAGAACCAATGCCTGCGCCATGTCCCCCCAGCTATTTTCGGTCAACGGACTCACCTCTATCCCTGCTGACCGGAAATCCCTCACTAATCCTTCCAAATCTGGGGAGCTGTGATTTTCTTCTATGTCTAAGTATATTTTTTTCATTGACGGCTCCTGTCGTATCTTTAAGATCTTTTATTCCCGCAAGAGTCAAATACTCTGCAAATCGCTTTCTGCTGCCTTTTGTTTTTTATAATACCATAATCGAAACGCTTTGCAAACTTATGTTAAGAAGACTGTCCATCTGACGCCCCCTATCATTACTATTCACTCCGTTCACAGTAACCTTCTATCTCTACTCATATGCCTGCACTGCATCCTCCCCTGTATCCAAATGTATCATATCTGGATTATATACAAAGAACTCCCTCAATGCTTTATGGTAATTCGGATCTGCCCCGCCCCGCTCCATAATCTTTCTCTTCCACTCTTCCCAGCTCTTTGTATAATAATGGTCAATTACAAACAAATCTTTATTATGTTCTCCATTTTTCCAAACCTGATGTTTTTCGGGATCATAATACGCATAATGCATTTCAAAGGCATCAATACGGTTTACCTGTATGAAGTTCTTCCAATAAAAACCTTCCCTCACATCCCCAGATTTCAGTATAATCTTCATATTTTTTACACAAATCTTTAAAATATGCTGACAAAAATAATATTTTACGTTATACTATAACAAATAACTATAAATGAGCAAATTTGAATTTTTACCAAAACTGCTATAAATGCTTTAAAACTAAAGACACCATACCTTTTTGG
>NZ_CALPCM010000059.1:0-10103 GCF_943193015.1 Hominisplanchenecus murintestinalis | reverse complement strand
ATGGCAATTGGCGAAAGAATACATTTTTTCCGCATCATGCGGGGCATGACACAGAAATATCTTGGTATGCTTGTCGGTTTTCCCGAACGGAGCGCAGACGTGCGTCTGGCACAGTATGAAACAGGCTCTCGTAAACCAAAAGCAGACTTGACGGCTGCACTGGCGCAGGCTCTGGACGTTGCGCCACAGGCTCTGGACATACCCGACATTGACAGCTACATCGGACTTATGCACACCTTATTTGCCCTTGAGGACATTTACGGTCTTACCGTCAGCGAAACAGACGGTGAAGTCTGCTTAAAGGTCAGCAAAGACAAAAGCAAGGATGCCGCCGAATTGCTGAAAATGCTCTGCGCTTGGAAAGAGCAGGCGGACAAACTCTCTGCCGAAGAAATCAGCAGGGAAGATTACGACCAGTGGCGGTACAATTACCCAAAATTTGACACCACGCAGCATTGGGCGAAAGTCCCCTCTAAGGAATTGAGCGATGTCTTAGTCGAATCATTTAAAGACAAACTAAAAACTGATTGACAAACACGACAAAAAACGCCCTTAGCCATGAGTTCCTACCCACAGCTAAGGGCGTTATAATATGGATTTATTTCAGTCATCTAAACCGCTTAAAAATCATTCTCCCACCTGTAAACCATCAGACAGCAAGAATAATCGCATTCAAACAACTGTTATCAATTTGTTATCAAAAGACCTTTCCAAAGCCCGCAAACCCGCATAAATACTGGATTCACTAAACATTTTTGTTTATTCGAACTCCCTATGGATATAACATAATCGTTAAATATTTGATTGCTTTTTAAGGGTTTTCATAGCTATAATATCCATATTTCACGCCGTATTTACAGTTTCAGAGCAAACAGGTATCATACGGGTATCACAGATTTTCTCCTCGACTGCCATATCTACATGGTGCTAGCACCATGTAATTATATCAATAAGGAAAAATCATTATTCACTACGTTACGCAATCGAAGCCCCTTTTTATCAACATAATTATAAAAGGTCGTTGCTATCGTTTTTACACTTTTAAAGCCTTATAAAACGAGCGTTTCACGCACCCTAAAGCGTAACAATACAGCATTTACATTTCATTAGGAAATGCCGGAGCAGGTATTACCTGCCCCTATGTTTTTCTTTCCTTTTTTGCTGTTTCAGTTCAAACTGCCGCTGTTTCTCTGCTTCACGTTGTTCCCGGCTCACAATCCTGCGTTCAGTTTTCAACTGCTCCTGCTGTAATTTCAAAGCCTGTTGCGATTTTGTTCCTATCCCGGTATTTTGTACCTGTTTCCGCACCTCACGCTGTACCCGTTTAGGATTGCGACCTACTTCTTTTACATCAGTTGCCACAGCCGGACTAAATCGCAACCGATAGTAATTTTTCAGAACAAAATCATAAACCTCATAGTCTTTTGGTTCTGCGCCAAACGTAACCTTACATACAGATAACTTTCCGTCTGATACACATTCAAACACTCCCACCCAAAAAGGTTCCTCAAAAAATACTGTCAACTTTCCCGAAACTTTGTCCATGACAATTCCTCCTTAAAATAATTGTAATAAACAAAGAACGGACGACCCTAAGGAGGGAGGGCTACTTACACCATAATGGTGCGACTGGACTACCTACCAGTTCTGCAAGAATGCCTTGCGTTGTGTTTTTATCTTTGCTCCTATATATTACCACATAACCGTCTATTTTTCCATAAAAATGTGGCAATCCGCTTGATATTGCGAACTACCACATTACTGCCTTTCCCTTATCTGCATTAACTTACATGGTGCTAGCACCATGTTCAAATCATTACTAAGGAAATATTCTATCTTTTTTTCAGACATAACGTTGTAGGAAACTGTATTCCCACACAAATGTTACCAATTATTCCAAATCCTCAATTCGACCTGATTGAATCGCCGCAATGTTTTTCTTAATCCTGTTTTCAGACCAATTCCACCATTGAACTTTCAATAATTCAGAAATCACACCGTCAGAAAACCGTTTTCGTATCGGTTTTGCAGGAACACCTCCAACAATCGTATAAGGCGGTACATCTTTTGTAACAACTGCTCGTGTCCCAATAATCGCTCCATCACCAATTGTTACACCAGATAGAATAACTGCTTCAAAGCCGATCCAAACATCATTGCCGATTACAATATCGCCTTTGTTGTCCCATGCACTTGTAATCTCTTTTACGTCCAATCCCCATTCCTCAAAAAATATTGGAAATGGATATGTAGAAAGCGAAGACATTGTATGATTTGCACTGGTAAACAGAAACTTTGCTCCACAAGCAATAGAACAGAACTTACCAATTTGTAACTGATCTCCATTGACAGGATAGTGATACAATACATTATTCTTTTCAAATTCCCGTGGGTCATGCACAAAATCATTGTACATTGTATAATCGCCAATTTTAATTCTGTCACTGGTAATCACGTTTTTCAAATAAACTGTTTGAGTATCATCTGTCCGGGGATAAATTTTATTCTCCGATATAGTCATTTTAAAATCCTCCATGTTCTGATAGTTATTATGCAACTATATCGGTTACTACAATGCAGCGTTTCACTTTTTTACCTCCCAACCTAAACTTACAGATTTGATTATACCACTCCCTCTCTACAATTACCACAAAAATATAGGGCACAGCAACCGCCACGCCCCATATTTTTTATCGCTCCAATGCTTTCTCTATCTGCTGTTTCCGCCCTTTCAAATCGTTCTGTTTCTCATACAGACTATTGCGCTCTTTGCAGAGTTCTTTCATTCGCTCCAACTGCTCCCGCACTCCCTCCCGGCAATCCGGCTCTATCTTCTTATATTCCCCGGTCAGATTGCGGATTGTATTGTTGTTTTCCTTTATCTGTTCCGACAGACATACCCAGTCTATCAGATTTTGCACTTCCTTGTCCATTTCGTAAAGGTCTGTATCTGCCACGATTTTAGCACACAGCCGCACCATAACTTTCTTTTCCATATCGGTCATATCCTATCAATCCCCTTTCCTATCGGCTCATTTCAAAGGCACGTTCCGAGCGTTTATTTGCCCTTTCTGCCTGTTCTATTGCCTTTGACCGTTCCACTATCAACTGCACCTGTTCCTTGCCTAAATGACGCTCCAAACGTCCTAAATCAGTCGCTTTTTCCTGCAATCGGTATATGGTGTCGCTCTGTTCCATAACCTTGTCCGTCAAGCGGCTAATCTGTACTTGTTGCCCGTCCACTTTAGCGGTCAGCTTCTTGCCCTGCTCGGTAAGCTGTACGCATTTAATAGTCAGACTTTTTACTATCTCTTTTAATTTCTCCACAAGTGGAAGTGCCTTTTTCTCCCGATAGTTTTTTGCGCTCATCAATGTCCCCGGCTCTGCCAACTGCCATTTTACATCTTCATCATAGGCATGGATATTTCTCTCCATAGCTTCCTTTGACTGTACCATTTTGTTGATTTCCTGCTGTAACTTTTTCTGCTGTTTCTCCAACTTTTCATTTTCGGATAACAGCTTTTCTTTATCCCCTGTCAGTGTTTCCGTCTGTTCTTTTAGAAAATGATTTGTAGCGGAAAGTTCTGATACTTCCTGTCGGATTGCTTCGCCCTCTTTCCGTATTTGCTCCGTTTCCCGTCCTGCCGCTATCTGCTGATAAAGAATGGAAGATAATTCCTCTTTACTGCCGGAGATTGTCTGTTCCAGCTCTGCAACCTCTTTTGCACGTTCCTTTTTCTCAAAATCCAAAACCGATAAATGCTTCTCATGTGTTCCCTTTTTCTCCCACTCAATATCATGCTTTAGCATAATCTCCGCAAGATGTTCTTTCTCTGCCGCTACCCACTGGTTACGTTCCGTTTCGCTCCTTGTGCCGCCTTTGAAGCCAAGTTCTGCCAGTGCCTTTTTTAATGACACCCTTGTTTCAAGCCCTCTCTTGCTTCCAGTCGTATAGGGTACGAAATCTATATGCAGATGCGGTGTGGCTTCGTCCATGTGGAGATAGGCAGAGAACACCCTCAATGTAGGATTGCGCTGTTGGAAGTCCTGCATATATTTATCAAGTATTTTTGCCGCAAGCTGTCCGTCCTCTGTCTTTGCTCCCATATCGTCTTTATTCCCGATTTGCAAAATAATCTCATGGAACGGCTTTTCCTGTTTGCCGGAACAGATTTTCTCATAGTAATCATCAATCCGGCGATCACTTCTGCTCTGCTTCTCATTGTACCAGGCGAGTGCTTCATCAAATAATTCATGGTAAACATCTTTGATATTTTCGTTGCAGTATTCCACGTTCAGACAACTCCGTTCCGGGTCAGTGTTCTTTGCGTGGAATTTTCTGCTGTTGTGGTTGACAGAGCCTTTCCCTGTCATAACGCTGATAGTCCGCTTCAATCAATTTCCCTTTCTCCCTATCGGGTAATGAGCGCCGGACACGGCGCATAGCCTTTGTTACTTTCTGCGAAAGTAACGCAAAAGCACTTTTGACAGGCAAGCCTATCAAAAATGCAACCTGCAAGCAGGTTTTGCGCCCTGCCAGGGGCTTTCCGTCCTTCGGACGGTGGGCGGCTTTTCGCCGCCTTGATACCGCAGCTTCCCTGCTTTCTCTCAACAGCGCAACATTGCAATGTCTATAATTTTTGCAACCTTGCAATCTTCAAGAGCGCAATTCCAAGACTGCAAAATTCTAATACCCTGCATTGTTGCGCTGTTACCTTGCCTGTCCGTCACTGTCTGATTTTATCCAGTTCCCAATACCATGTATTGTTTATCCGCTTCGCCCGAATACCTAACTCTTTCTTCGCATTTTCCAGTGTCCGTTTTGATATGCCCTGTTCCTCCGCAAGATTAAAAATCTCATTGCTCTGCATGGCGTTGTTTGTTTCTGCCAGTTCCCGGAGTAATCGTTTCGCCTGTTCCATTTTATTTGCTTTAGGAGCAATACCGCCCAAGACTTCATCAGCGGTAATCTCATAATCCCCCAGCCACTGAAAACCGTCCTCCGACAGTGCAAATGCTTTCGGGTGTCCGAACGCCGCAAGGTTGTTTTTAATCTGCACCACAGCCCTTATATTTTCTTCCCCCTCAACCCTGCCGACTAAGAGGACGCTTCTAGCAACTGCAAAGAAATCAATCGAACCCATTCCCCGATACGCCGCCTTATTTCCTGCCGCCTTGTTCATATGCCCGACAAGAACAATCGCACACTGGTATTTCTCTGCAAGTGCCGCTAATTTCTTTGTCATATCCCTTGCTTCGTTTGCCCGGTTCATATCCATGCCGCCGCCCAAATAGGCTTGTATCGGGTCTAAAATCAGCAACTTTGCACCTGTCTTTATAACAGCTTCTTCCAGCCGTATATCTATCATAGAAAGGGATTTTATCCTTTCGTCAATGACAGAGATTTTCTCACAGTCTGCCCCTGCCTGTTCTAAACGGGGCTTTACCGTATCGGCAAGACCGTCCTCCGCACTCTGATAGATTACATTCAAAGGCTCTGTAAAATTCATTCCACTGTCTAAATTTTCTCCCTTAGACAGTTTCGCCGCTATATTCAGAATAAATGTTGTCTTTCCGTCGCCCGGGTCGCCTTGAATAATTGTCAGCTTGCCATAGGGGATAAATGGAAACCACAGCCAAGAAACTTCCTGCGACTGTATCTCCGACAATTTAATCAACTGTAATTCGATTTTTGTTTCTTCCATAATGCCCTCCATTTCTGAAAAATCGTTGCCACTGGAAGAAACCTCTGTTATACTGATATTGTGAGGTTGATAACAGAGGTTTTCCAGTTATCACAGCCCTAACAGTTGCCGCTGTCGGGGCTTTTTTCTTCTCCGTTGGTGTTGCCCTGCCACAGATATTTTGCTCCGTCCAACACCCACAGGATAGCTTTCAGCATATCAAGACAGTCATTCCGCATATCTTCCAATCCCTCCGGCGTTAAATCTACCTCTGTCTTTTCAAACTGTTCCGTCACTTCCCGGATATTTGTCTGCATTATCTTTAGTTCCTCTACCAACTGGTAAACCAGTTCTTTTTTGCCGACCACGCACACCCGATTATAAATGCAGGAACGGACAAAATAATCTTTCTTAGAAAGTCCGCTTGCCAAAATCTTTGCTTCGATTTCTTCCCTCTCTCTGGGGGAAATGCGAAAGCTGATTGTTGGGTATTTATGCACTCCACTCATTCTTCTTCCTCCCTGCTGTTCTCAATTTCCAATTTATCCGCAAGTTCTCCCTGCTTATTGGGGTATAAATGTGAATAAGTATTTAATGTTGTTTCGATTTTCTCATGCCCCAACCGTTCCGCAATCGCTAATGGCGTAAACCCCATTTCCACGAGTAACGAAGCGTGGGAATGACGAATATCGTGCAAACGTATTCTTTTTACTCCCGAAGCCTTGATACCTCTAATAATTTCATGCTCCATATAGGATTTTGTAAAACGGAACATTCTTTCGTCTGCCATAATTCCGTATAAGTGCGAAGTATACTCTTTTAATTCTTCTGTCAGAAACGGCGGTATCGTTATGATACGTTTGCTCTTTGGCGTTTTAGGCGGTGTGATAATATCCCTTCCCTCTATCCGCTGATAAGACTTGTTTACGGAAATGGTGCGCTTCTCTAAGTCAATATCATTGTAGGTAAGAGCAAGTAATTCTCCAATCCTCATTCCCGTCCAGTAAAGGAGAAGAAACGCCATTTTTGTTTCCGGCTTGTTCTCCACAGTCACAAGAAACTGCTTAAACTCCTGCTTCGTCCAAAACTCCTTTTCCCCTGCATGGCTCTTTCCGATACTCCCGGCTTTCCTGCATGGATTGTCTTTCAAATCATAGTACCGAACCGCATAATTGAAAATAGCCGACAACTGATTATTGACTGTTTTCAGATACGTTTCCGAATATCCTTTTTTCATCAGTGCATTTTGCCAAGCCCGAATGTCGGAAACCTTAATCTCATTCATATTCTTTTTCTTGAAATACGGAATGATTTTCAAATCAATAATGAATTTCTTTGTACGCATGGTGTTTTCACGCAGACGGTGTTCCATATCCTCATAATAGATTTGTACGAAGTTTTCAAAATTGATGTCTAAATTCCTCTGCTGCTGTTGCAGGAAGTCACGCTCCCACTGTTCCGCTTCCGCTTTTGTCTTAAATCCCCTCTTGTTCTTCTTGTGGCTTACGCCCTGCCAGTCCTTATAATAGAACTGGCAACGCCACATCTTTCCGTCCCTTGTCGCTGACATAAAATCTCTCCTTTCCTTATTGTTGGCGTGTCCTCTCGCCATAGTGGTATACCCTCAGGGTGTTTCCTACATGGCTACGGTCAGACCGTAGAATTTTTCTTCAAAGTATTTTGTCGGGACTTTGCCGCAGATTGTCCGATAGCCCTTTGCTTTCAGTTCCTCATTCAGCCCCCGGATAATCTTATAGGCATAACCCGTTGATACACCAAGCATTTCAGCCGCTTCCTCTGCCGTTACATACATTTTCTTTCCATTCTCCATATAGTCCTGTCCTTTCCTTTTTTATTTTAGGTACACATATGTGACCTTTATGTTTTTATTATACGGTACACTTTTGTGAACGTCAAGTATTTATTTTAAATTTTTATACACAAATGTGTCCTGATGTGATAGAATTGAACTAAGCACTAACGAAAATCACAAAATTGGAGGTATTGGCATGACTACCGGGGAAAAGATTAAACACTTTCGGAATTTGCGCGGCATATCACAGGAAACGCTCGGTCAGCTTTCCGGCATCAATTCCGCCACAATTAAAAAGTACGAGTATGGCATCCGCAATCCAAAGCCCGACCAACTGATGAAAATTGCAAATGCTTTGGGTATCAGTATCAATGTTTTCATGGATTTTGATATAGAAACAGTGTCAGATGTATTGTCTTTGATTTTGAAAATGGACGAGCAATTAGATATGAACTTTGAAGCAGAGAGGTATGAGGACGGAAGTTTCAATCCCGCTACAATCAAAATATCCTTTCTGAACTCCCTGCTCAATCATAAGTTGGGCGTATACATGAAAGCAAGGGAATTGCAGGAGAACCTTTTGAATGATACGGAACGCTTCTCGTCAGAAGAAGAACACCAACGGGCGATTGAAGCACTCTCAAAGGATTTAGACGCTGTTAAGCAGAGTATTCTTGATGACAGTAAGATTGTCAAAAAGGGTGTTAGGGGTATATCTGTAAAAATTTATCCCGAAAATGAATGAAAAATTTTTGAGCAAAAAGTATTGACTTCCACGTAACGTGATACTGTATTCTTTTCTCATAGGAGCAGAATAGATATAAGCCGGCAATCTCTCTGTCTTGCTTCTTCACAAATTTAAGGAGCTGATAAGAATGCGAACCATAAGCCAAGTTGCAGAATTAACAGGCATAAGCACACGAACACTACAATACTATGACGAGATTGGATTGTTAAAGCCAAGCGAATTGACCGAATCCGGCTATCGCCTATATGATGATGAAGCCTTGCAAAAGCTACAACAAATCCTGTTTTTTAAGGAATTGGGATTTAAGCTGAAAGAGATTAAAGAAATTCTGCAAAAACCCGACTTTGACAAGATCAATGCTTTCAAAAGACAAAAAGAATTGCTTTTGCTGAAGCGCAATCGGACAGACAAACTTATACAGCTTCTTAGCCGCTTAGAGAAAGGAGAGCAATGTATGAGTTTTAAAGAATTTGACCTGTCTGATTACATTACCGCATTAGAGGATTTTAAAAATAACAGCACTGATGATGTTATCAAGCACTGGGGAAGTATTGAAAATTTTGATATGTTTCTTTTAAAAATTAAAGATGATGAAGCAGAGGTAGCTAAACTTGCTATTCACCAATTCGGCAGTATTGAAAAATACACCGAAGCCATGAAACATAATTTAGAGCATTTCTCTGAACTCATGGAAACACAACTAACGGAAGAAGTGAAAGAAATTGGAAAACAATCTGATATTCTGTATGGCAGACTAACCACTAATTTGTCAGAAGATGTTTCCTCCCCTAAAATACAATCCATTGTACACGAACTATTGCGGCTTATACAGGAAAATAGCACCAGCGTATCCCTCGATAAGCCCTATATCAATGTTCTTATCGACACATATTCAAGCAATTATATCAAAAACATGACTGATAACAAATATGGAGAGGGGGCTTCTGATTATATCGTAAAAGCGTTCCATTACTACTCGGAGAATAACGCTTCCGAAAACAATTAGAGGCAACAGGCTCTCTCTAAAAAATATATCCCGACAACTAATCATTCTCGCTATGCCGAAAAATAACTTGCCACACTTTAGAGAGCCTTAGTGACATTTGAATTTTCTTGTGGTATAGTGGACTTCCACTTTTAAGAAAAGGAGTTGATGATATATGCCACAGATGAATAAAGGCGGTAAATTTATTTTCGGAAAATCGCTGATACGAGATGACTTGACAATCCATCTCCCAACACAGGCTCTTACAGAGTACAACGCCACAGCAGAGAGAAAAGTCTATCTTTTTACTGGAAGCAAGGTCACTGGCGGCTTTTGTGTGACAAGAAAAGGATTGTTAGAACCATCAAAGTTAGGACACATTCTTACTGATAATCCGGCTTTACTGAATTATCAGACCGCAGAGGGCGAATTTGTCAAATACAAAGGGCGGTCATACTGTTGGGTAAATATTTCAAAGAATGGTATAATTCAGCTTAATCAGCAGATATTAGACTTTCTTAATCTGAATGTTGGAATGGAACTATTGTCTATCCGAAGCAGTGATATAGCTTTTACAATGGGCGCAACCGGTCCTCTGTTGGAAAGAGCCGACAACTATGAGGGCGAAATTCCTCTGTATTAAAAAAGCAGGTATCACGATACCCGCCCCAAATCCAGTATTCATCAAATAATTAGAGCCATTTTAGAGCCAACAGGCATAAAGCAATCCCGGAAACGCCCATTTTATCAGCATTTCCGGGATTTTATCCGTCACTCGAACTCGCAAAGTTCTATCGAGGCTGTAAAAAATCTTGTGTCTATGGATTTTAGACTTTCCTGATAAGAATTAGATATGTAAGAGGTTTTTGTCGG
>NZ_CALPCM010000058.1:0-10113 GCF_943193015.1 Hominisplanchenecus murintestinalis | reverse complement strand
TATATAGATTTATTAGATTGGACTTTGTAACTATTAACCAGTAGTCATTCTTGACTACACCATTATTATACTAGGAGTGAAGTGATGAAAAAAGTACAGATTGATTATGAACTGTTTCGAAAATTGATCTTTTATCATTTGGGTTCAGATGATCAGTATGAAGAAGATATTCGAAATGGATTGGAAGAAAAATTGGATGCATTAGTCAGACATGAACTCTATACGAAGTATAAGACTGCTCCTTCTGAGGAAGAGCAGGAGAAAGCACGACAGGGATATTTAGATAAGCGTGGAGTGTCAGCCAGTTATCGATGGTGATGTTTGTTTTGGGAATATAGAACAGGAGCGTGGCACGCACCTGTGTCATACCAAACAAGGAGAATTGCTGTAGGGTGTAGCCGATACAGTACTGGCTGATTTGAAAGCTCCCGGCAGGGCGCAAGGGTACTTTTGATGGACGTTAGGCTGTCGAAAGTGCTTTTATGTACTTTTGACAAAAGTAACAAAACATGATCGCCATATCTGGCGTTTTAAAATGAAGGAAAGGAGATTTATTGAAGAGGACAATTAGTTTTATGACAGGGAAAGGCTCCCTGAACCATAACAGTAGAAAATTTCATGCAAAGAATACGGATCCGAACAGAACCCATTGGAACGTTGAATATTGTAATGAAGATATCAAAGATGTATATCATGAATTGTTTGATGATGCCTTGAAGCGTTACAACGATAAGCAGACTCGGAAAGATCGTAAGATCGATGATTACTATGAAAAGATACGTTCTGGAAAACAAGAAAAATTATTTCATGAGGTTATCCTTCAGATCGGTGATAAAGACAATATGGGATCAGAAACGATGGAGGGACAACTTGCTGTAAAGATATTAGATGAATACATGAAAGGATTTCAAGAACGGAATCCTACGTTGCGAGTATTTGCTGCTCATCTGCATTTAGACGAAGCAACACCGCATCTACATATTGATTTTATTCCCTATGTTACAGGAAGTAAGCGAGGACTTGATACAAGAGTATCTTTAAAACAAGCCTTATCGTCATTAGGATTTAAAGGTGGTTCCAGAAGTGAGACGGAGCTAAATCAATGGGTACAATCAGAAAAGGAAAAATTAGCCATGGTCATGAGGGAAAATGAGATAGAATGGGATCAGAAAGGAACTCATGAACCACATCTTTCTGTATTGGATTACAAGAAAAAGGTTCGAGAACAGGAAGTAGAAGAATTAACGGAACATAAGAATTTATTGGAACATGATTTGCATGATATCAGTGAATGTGTGGATGAGATCCAAAAGGAAAAAGAACAGGCAGAAAAAGAGAGAGATGCGGTAATTAAAAAGACAGAAGTGTTAGAAAAACGATTTTCTGCACTAAATTCAAAAGCTGGACTTGTTGACTCACATGCACGTGAGTATGGATATTATCCGGAAGAATGGCTGCCAGAAGCCGGAACTTTAGAGTCTGCAAAATCTTACAGGAAGAGAATATTTCCTTTGGTGAAAAAAGTTGCGAACATGATACAGGCATTGTATAGCAAATATTTAGAACTGAAAAGCAAAAATCAAAAGCTATCAGATCGAAACCTGGATCTTGAAAATCGTGTAGATCGGTTGCGAGAAGAAGTATCTGTTATAAAGAAAGAGAATGTAGCTTTGTTAAATGTGGCATATGATATGGATCGGGTTGTAGCTGTTTTAGGAGAAAATAAGGTCAAGGAAGCAATAGAAGTTGCAAAGCATTTGGAACAGACAAATGCAAAGCAAAAAATCAAGAAGAGACGTATAGATAGAGATGGCAGATAAAGGGAGAAAAAGAACTAAATCTGTACTAAAAAACGTAAGCGAAAAAATTGCTATGTTATAAACTACGCTTGCAAATAGTTTTCTATATGTAGGAAGTGGGCTGTCTGCAGAAGTTGCGGACAGCCGTTTGTGTGGTTTAAGGTTTTTATTCGGGTATGTCATAATCAGTGGTTGTATCAGAAAATTTTGTGTCCCAAATGGCTTCTTCGATAGCTTGCAAGCATTCATTTGTATGTTTTGAGATGTCTTGTCCCCAGAAGTGAAGAACGGTATAACCTAGAAATAGTAGTTTTTTATCATTCTCATAATCACGATTACGATTGCGTTCGATTTTTTTGATCCAAAAGTCGGGATTTTTACCTTTTTCAAGACGGAGTTTAAGAATTTCCCAGTCCTTTCCATGGAAAAATTCACTATCGCAGAAAATAGCAATTTTATATTTGGTAAGGACAATGTCAGGAGAACCAGGGAGAACTTTATAATTTTTGCGATATCGGTAACCTTTATGCCATAGAGCTTTACGGAGTAAGAGTTCTATGGAAGTATCTTTACTGTGGATTTTACGCATATTGTTTGAAACAGTAACGGAATCACGATACATATAAGCACCTTCTTTCTGCCAAGGGTGATGAAATTATATTATCAAAAAACAGAAGAAATAGCAAACGGGATAAGAAAGATGTAAGAGGAAATCTAACGATATAGTGAGAAAATTCTTGTTACAGATTAAGGTGTATGGTAAAATGTAAATTGTACTATTTTGATTTTGGAGGAATTTTAATGGCGATTTGTTATGACAAATTATGGAAATTACTGATAGATAAAAAAATGAACCGCACAGAATTAAAAGAAGCGTCAGGAATAAGTTTTAATGTGTTGGCTCGATTGGGAAAAAATGAGCCAGTTTCATTTGACTCAATAGAAAAAATATGTTTTACATTAAACTGCAAAATAGAAGATGTTGTAGAGATACAAAAAGAAGAACCACTACAAATAGATAGTGATACGTTTACAACTATAGAACTGTTTGCAGGAGCTGGTGGTTTGGCTTTAGGAATAGAAAAAGCTGGATTTGAACCATTAGGGTTAATAGAGTTTGATAAAGATGCTGCAGAATCGTTGAAAATAAATAGACCGAACTGGAGAGTTATCCATGATGATATAGCTAATATATCTTGTTTGGATTTGGAGGCGTGTTTTGGCATAAAAAAAGGAGAGTTGGATTTATTATCGGGAGGAGCACCGTGCCAGGCTTTTTCTTATGCTGGAAAAAGATTAGGACTTGAAGATGCAAGAGGTACACTTTTTTATCACTATGCAACTTTTTTGCAAAAATTGCAGCCGAAAATGTTTTTATTTGAAAATGTGAAAGGATTGTTGACTCATGATAAAGGAAGAACATATGCAACGATAACAAATATTTTTGAACAGGCAGGATATACAATTCAGAAAAAGGTTTTAAATGCGTGGGATTTTGGCGTGCCACAGAAAAGAGAAAGACTAATTACTGTTGGAATTAGAAATGATTTGATAAAAAAAGTTTCATTTTCTTTTCCTAAGGAACATGACTACAAGCCTGTCTTAAGAGATGTTTTGTTAGATTGCCCGGAAGGTTCGGGAGTACCATATGGGGAAAATAAAAGAAAAATATTTGAATTAGTTCCGCCAGGCGGATATTGGAGAGACATTGATCCAGAAATTGCAAAAGCTTATATGAAGAGTTGTTGGGATATGGAAGGTGGAAGAACAGGAATTTTGAGAAGAATGAGTTTAGATGAGCCATCATTGACGGTGTTGACTTCCCCGTCTCAGAAACAAACAGAAAGATGCCATCCGTTAGAGGCGAGACCGTTTACGGTTCGTGAAAATGCAAGATGTCAAACATTCCCAGATGAATGGCAGTTTTGTGGAAGCGTTCAGTCTCAGTATAAGCAGGTTGGAAATGCAGTACCTGTTAATTTAGCATACGAAATTGGATTAGAAATACATAAATCATTAGAGGGGGCAAAATAAATGGCATGGGATTTAGATTTTATATCAGAAGAAGATTTTAAGAAGCATGTACGTGCAACAATTATGAAATATGGAGAGAAATTGGAATCATATGATTTGAAGCGTTTCAATAGCAATTTGATTGATCCAATCAAGCTGATTTTTGATAAATCGGTATATCGTACAACTTGGGAAGAAATTGTAAATAATGAAATTTTCCGGCAGAGGGATAAGTCTAATAATAATGATATAGGATATTTTCACCAGAATATCTTTTCTTATTTCAAGGGCTGTGAAGTTCCACAGGCAGGGTGGGATGTTATTTATAATAATCCAGATGGAATAGAAATGCCAGATGGGGATGTCGTACATACCATATATGTAGAAATGAAAAATAAACATAACACTATGAATTCGGCATCTTCTGCAAAAACATATATAAAAATGCAGGGGCAGATTCTGGAAGATGATGATTGTGCGTGTTTATTAGTTGAGGCAATTGCAAAGAAGTCGCAGAATATAAAATGGTCAACAAAAGTTGATGGGAAAAACGTGCAGCATAGATTGATTCGCCGTGTGAGTATGGATCAGTTTTATGCAATGCTTACCGGTCAAGAAAATGCATTTTATAAGATGTGTATGGTATTGCCAGAGGTAATCAACTCTGTCGTAAATGAAGAAGGTGGTGTTGAGGTACCACACGATACGGTTATTGCTGAATTGAGGAAAATGGCATTTCTATACGGTAATGAAAATTGTGAGTTGTCTATGGCAATGGCTGTATATATGCTTGGATTTAATACGTATATGGGGTTTGGAGACAAAATCCGTGATGAATTAGGGGAAGATAAAGATGGAATGCTGAAACGAATTTATGAGTATGTAAAAAGATTACAATAATATTGCAGACATAAAGCGATTGAAATATGAAAATAGAATGCTTTTTAGGCGTATGTTAGCGATAGTTGATTTTGAAGATGACAAAAATTCTGATAAGAATTATCGATACGGAACGTATTGTTTTGGGTATGTCAGGGAAAAGATGAACGATAAAATGTTTGGTATTGAGGATAAAGTTAATTATTTTCAAAAGACAACTTGGTATGTGAATGGGGATAGATGCGGCAGCGCTTCATTGGAGTCTGATACGATTATGTTGTACGGAAGTAATGTGTACATTCTTGATGCGAAATATATAAATATGGAGTAACAGGTAAAGCATGGAGTTTGTCAGAATCCACATTTATTAACAAGTAGATTATATATGGTGAATATGTGGTTAATGGAGAAAAGTTTAAGAAAAAGCAAGGAAGCAACATGGAAGTTTATAACGTATTTCTTATGCTGTTTGATTCATTAAAAAGTAAGTATCCTAATAATCTAGCAATGCTTAAAGTAGGTGAAACCGTTAGTAATTGGAAGGATAATACTGAAGATTATCAAAAAATTCAAGGTATCCTTGTAGATGTCAAGACTTTGCCGGATATAAATGTCTGGCAGGAAATGAAAGAGATAGAGCAACTGGCGGAGTTGATTGTTGAGGTAATTTTGTGGCAGATGTTTTTACAAAAGAGCAGCGACATAAGAATATGAAAAAATATTCGGGGAAGACACAAAGATTGAGGTTATCTTGAGAAAAGATTTGTGGAATAAAGGATACCTGTATTGCAAAAATTACAAAAAACTTTTAGGTGACCAGGATATTGTATTGACAAAGTATAAGATAACGATTTTTTGTGAGGAGGGATTTTTTTACGGAAAAAATTGGGAAGTATTAAGATAAAGACTGGAGAAGAGTAATAACGGTGAGCTTTGGATTAGTAAGATATCTCGGAATAGAGAGCGGGATAATGAAATAAACAAAAGATTGCTGTTTGAAGGATGGACGGTTATTCGGTTTTGGGGTGATGATATAAAGAAACATGCAGATGAGTGTGTGAAAGTTGTTGAAGAGACAAATTTTGATATAACTATACATGATACTGAGTATATGTAGGATGGAGTATAAAGGTTACAAGTTGCAACTAAAATTGGAAAAGAGAAGGAGATAGAGCATATGGGTACAGAAGAAATATTGCATGTAAATTTGACAGACGAGCAATATGCAGCAGTGATTGATGATTCAAGAAATATATTGTGTTTAGCTTGTGCTGGTTCTGGGAAATCAAGGACTTTGGCATATAAAATAGCTTATTTGATATCAAAAGGTGAAGCTCCAGAAAGTATTATTGCCTTTACATTTACGGAAAAAGCAGCGGAGTCTATTAAACGTAGAGTTGCTGAAGCATTGCATAAGTTTGGGTTGTCAGAAAATATTGTAGGTGCCATGTTTATTGGCACCTTAGATGCGTTTTGTCAGAAACTTCTCGGAGATATTAATGCGAAATACCGCCAGTTTGATATCTTGGATCAGAACAGACTGGTATTATATGTCATGTCTAGATTTAGAAAATTGGGATTGCAGAATGGACAAGGATATTTTAAGCGTATTAAAGATTTTACTGATGCATGGCAGACTATGCATAATGAAAATATAGCATTAAAAGATATTGAACAGTATGATAAGGAATTATTTGGTCGATTATCATGTCTTTCGGAATTGCTGAGTGCTGATGGATACATGGATTTTTCTTTTGCAATATATCTTGCAGTTCAAGAATTGAAAAAGATAAATAAAAAAGAAGGTTCCTATATTGAAAAATTTAAATATCTTTTCGTTGATGAATACCAGGATATCAATCCTGTACAAGAAGAATTTATAAAAACATTATTTGGCTTTTTGGATATGTTATTCGTTGTAGGTGATGATGATCAGTCTATTTATGGTTGGCGTGGAGCTAATGTACAGAATATTTTAACATTTGAGGATAGATATGAAGGTGTTAAAGTTCATAAATTGTTGGTAAATTTCAGAAGTACAAAAGCGATAATTGAAACAGCAAATAGTTTTGTTCAGAAAGCAATTCCGTTTGAAAGATTGCCAAAAGAGATACGCCATCATCAGAATGGTAATATTCAAGACTTGAGAAATTTGTGGTTCAAGACCAGAGAGGATGAAGCTAAATGGGTTGCACAGCGAATTAAATCACTGATAGGAACAACTTATATTGAATATAATTCGGATGGAACAGAGAAAAATAGAAGAGGCCTTACATACAGTGATTTTGCTGTTCTGATTAGAGGTATTCGTTATCGAAATGGAGAAAATAAGGATGTTCAATTTGTTAATGCAATGAGAGAACTGGATATACCTGTAAAAACATCTGGGGAAGGTGGCATTTTTGATCGACCGTATGCTCAATGTATATTGTCCATAATGGAATTATTACGAAATGGAACTGGGGTAAATCGAATTGACGCAGAAAAGTGTTTTAATGAATTAGTTTTGCCTATTTTTCCAGAGGCTGACAAAAATAAATATTTTAAGGTTTTACAGGCATGGTATTCGAATATATATGCATCAGCAACTTCGGCAAGAAGAAAAGTATATCCACAGAATTTTTTGCATCAGTTAGCAGATGCACTTAATTTAAGAACATTAAAGGATGAGACGGCATTAAGAGATTTGGGACTATTTAGTAATATAATCAAAGATGTAGAACAGACATATGTCAGTATAGATTCCGAATGGAGATACAGAGAGATGCTTAACTTTTTGGAAAATATAGCACAGAATTATGAATTGGATTCGGTAGACTATATTTCAAAGATTGATGCAGTTAATGTGTCTACGATACATAAGGTTAAGGGACTTGAATATCCAGTAGTATTCGTAGTGGATTTGGTAAATCAGCGATTCCCAGGAAAAAGGGGACAGTATAACGGGATTCTGCCAGAGGAGTTAATGGAAAATGCGATAGATAGAGGAGCTTATGGAAATAGAATAGAAGATGAAGCAAGATTATTTTATACAGCAATTACCAGGGCGGAGCGCCTATTATATTTAACAGGAAGTGAAATACATCCAGGATTAAAAACTAAGAAAAAACAATCAGTTTTTACAGCGGACTTAAAGCACTCGGATATGAGCTATGATACGTCATTAGATATATTGACAGATAAAATTGAACCAGTACCTAGATTTGATGATAATGAGTTACCTACAGATTTTTCTTCGGTAAAATCATATTTAACATGTCCGTTTATGTATAAATTGCGGAATATCTATGGCTATAATGCGGCAGTACCTGAATTGTTTGGTTTTGGACAAACAACTCATACTATATTGGAACGATTGCATCAAAAATATAAAAATAGAATTCCGACTGAAAAAGAAATATTTGATATGGTTGAAGATACATTTATGCTTAAACATGTATTTCCGAGCAATGATCCTGTAAACAGACCAGGTTCGTATGAACGTGCAAAAAAACTTGTACATGAAATTATGAAAAAATACGTAGATACATATTCAGATGATTTCTGCAGAATCCGTCAGGATGAAGCACGGTTTGAATTATTGGTAGATGAGGCATTGATTACAGGTTCTATTGATTTGTTGTTAAAAGAGGATGAAGCTAAAAATATCAATGCGGCAGAGGTGATTGATTTTAAATCAATGGAAGTTCCAGATAGATTAGAGGAGTTTGATTGGCGTGAAATGTCACTACAAGTACAACTGTATTCGAGAGCTGCAAAAGAAGTTATAGGTGAAAATGCGGAAACGGGATATGTTCATACACTGAAAAATAATAAACGAATAGAAGTTCCGGTTGATGAAGCTGCGGTTAAAAATGCAATTGGTGCAATAGAGTGGGCTGTAAAGGGAATTTTGAAAGAAGATTTTCCGATGAGAGCGTGTTTATCTAATTGCCAGAATTGTGATTATAGGGCTTTATGCCGACAGGAGAGAGAGCCATTTAAACGCAAAGAGTTGCCGCCACTTATTAATACGCCTGTCGGAGAAAGGGTTATTGCAGCATTTGAAGAGAAAGATGGTGAGTTCTAAATATGAAAATAAAATACGAAGCGATAGACATATTTTCTGGATGTGGAGGCGTATCGTGTGGACTTTCATTGGCAGGATTTAAGGTCAAATCAGCAGTGGAAATAGAAAAGCATGCAGTTGATACATATTTGAATTATGAGCCGCTGAGTAAAGTTAATGTGTTAAACAATGATGTTTGTGATTTGGGTGGTGAGCAAATATTAAAGGCGGCCAGAATAAAAAAAGATGATATTTATTTGTTTGCGGGATGTCCGCCTTGTCAGAATTTTTCGAGACAAAATCCGCTTAATAAGAATAAAACAGATGAAGAACGAAAGAAGTTATTGTTTGAGTTTTTACGTCTTATTGAAGAAGTCTTGCCTCCTTTCATTTTGATGGAGAATGTTCCAGGAATAAAAAGCGAGTTTAATAATAAAATATTAACCGAGTTTTTGGAACGCTTAAGAAAGCATTATGATGTAAAGGAAAATGTATTAAATGCAGCTAATTATGGTGTGCCACAAGCAAGAAAAAGGTTTGTTTTGCATGCTGTCAGAAAAGATATTAATGAGGAATTGAAAAAAAATGGTTTTATGTTTGATCTGCCAAAGGTCACTCATGATAAAAATGGTAGTAATGGGTTAAAAAAATGGAAGACAGTTAAGGAGGCAATTGATGATTTGCCAGTAATTGACGCTGGAGAAGAATATGGGGATGATGGAAAGATACATAACCATAAATGTGCGGGTTTATCTGATACTAATTTAAAAAGGATTAGAGCAATAAGAAAGAATGGTGGTTTGCGGAGTGGATTGCCGGAGGAACTTGTTTTGGATTGTCATAAAAAGAAGGATGAGGAAGGAAAGGCATTTTCTGGACATGGAGATGTATATGGTATAATGGATCCGGATAAGCCTGCACCAACAATTACTGGTGGATGTTTATGTTATTCAAAAGGAAGATATGGACATTATAGCCAGGACAGAGCGATATCTATACGTGAAGCTGCCAGATTGCAAACGTTTCCGGATGATTTTGTCTTTAGTAATTCATTAACAGATTCAGCATTGCAAATTGGTAATGCCGTTCCAATTGATTTGGTAAAAGCAAGTGGGGAAATTTTCAAGATGGCGATAAGAAGTATAAAAACTAGTAGGTTGAAAAATGAAAGTAAAAATATACTGACAATAAAATGACAATACAATCGGATAAAAGCATAGCGAATACACACGAAACGGTTCGAAAATGAACGGTTTTGAAACTGAGACACCAAAGAAACACTACAAAACAGATAGAACGGTAGTGTAAATAAGTTTGTGTTTTTGGAAATAAATGGCTCCTTTTTGGTAAGAATTAGGATATGGAAATTCTTAT